>JAUNJC010000178.1 GCA_030523195.1 Oscillospiraceae bacterium | reverse complement strand
ATTATACCATAGGAGGGCTATTTTTTCTATTGTCCGTTTTTACTGGACTTGTGCACAAATCCATTTTTAAATGATGGTTTTTATTCTGTGCCAAGGGCAACTGCGGTCACAGGCAGACAGCGTAGCGAATCTGCCGGACAATTCGGACAAGTTTTCCAAAAGAAATACAAAAATTGATTTGCGTGCCCTGATCCATCTTTGGAACACTGCAAAAAAATAAAATGTCAATGAAAAACAGACACCCATAAAAAATTAGGTGTCTGTTTTTATCGAAATCCATTTACTTTTCTATAGCAGTTTCCTGCACTTTTTTCTTTCCAGCATATTCTCGTATTTTTTGTATCAGGCTGAACAGTAGGAATATGATCAAATTGGCAACGACAACACTTGCACCCACTGGTGTATCAAACTGATAGGAGCCTGCCATGCCGGCACAGAAGCAAACAATGGAGAGAATGGCTGCACAGAGTACTACCAGTGAAAATCGCTTAAACAATCGCATGGAGGAAAGTGCAGGGAAAATAATCAGGCTGCTGATGAGCAATGCTCCCATCATTCTCATGCCGAGTACCACGGTGATTGCGGTTAGAATGGCGATGAGCGTATTATAAAACGAAACGGAAACGCCGGTTGCCTGTGCAAAGTTTTCATCAAAGGTAATTGCAAAAATGCGGTGATAGCAAAGGGCAAACAGTCCTAATACGGCAATGGATAAAATCAGGCTGACCCAGACATCTTCCTTTTCAATTGCCAAAATACTGCCGAACATATAGCTTGCGACATCCGTGTTGATTCCCGTTTTGAGAGAGGTTACAATGATGCCGATTGCAAGGGAAGCGGCAGAGACAACGGCAATGGCGGCATCACTTTTCACATTTGCCCGTTCTGTAATTCGCAGCAGGAAAAAAGCTGCAATTGCTACCACAGGAATGGAGAATTGCAGTGGTGCCCAGCCAAATGCCAGTGCCACAGAAAGTGCACCAAAGGAAACGTGTGACAGTCCGTCTCCAATCATAGAAAAACGTTTTAATACTAGGCTGACCCCTAGCAAGGCAGCACAAAGCGATACAAAAACGCCGACCAGCAAAGCCCGCCGGATGAAGGGAAAGGAAAGCATATCTATAATAAAATGCATGTTAAAGACCTCCGTTTATTTAAGACGTTTGGCGGCTGCGATAGGCTGCTGCTGTGTCATAGGTATAGGTTTTCTGTCCAAGGTGCAGAAGGTGTTTGGCATAGTAGACCGCCCGTTGTACATCATGGGTCACCATGACAATGGTAATCTGTTCGGTACGGTTCAGGGCTTGCAGTACTTGGTAGAGTTCTTCTGCGGCAACCGGGTCCAGCCCTGTGGTTGGCTCGTCCAGAATGAGTAGTTTTTGTGCTGCACAGAGTGCCCGTGCCAGCAGGACACGTTGCTGCTGACCGCCGGACAGCTCTCGATAGCAGCGTTTTTGCAGAGAAGCAATGCCGAGTTTTTCCATTGCCTGTTGGGCAGCTGCTTTTTCGGCAGCGTTAAAAAAAGGTCTGTGCCGCATTTGATTGAGAAAGCCGGAACGAACGATTTCCCGTACACTTGCCGGAAAATCTCGTTGAGCTGGTGTTTGTTGCGGAAGGTAGCCGATGTCACTGCGTTTCCAGTTTCCAGTTAGTTGAATTTCGCCCTTGAGCGGCCGCAGTAATCCCAGCATACTTTTGACAAAGGTACTTTTTCCGGAGCCGTTTTCCCCGATGATGCAGAGATAATCGCCTTTGGAAATGGTGAGATTTAAGTCCGAAGTGGTGACAATATTTTCATATCCCAATGTGACATGGGAAAATTGTAATGCAGTTTCCATAGTAGGGAGATTCCTTTCTGAAGATACGTTTCAGGAACAAGTTTTTCATTTTATTTTGGTTCATTTTGCAGTGCCTGTAAATTTCGCCGCATCAGACTGACATAAGTTTCCCCGTTGTCAAAGTCTGTTTGTGTGATGGTATGGCAGGACTGAAAGATAGTTGGAATAGCACCTGTTTGTTCGCTGATGACGTTGGCAACAGACGGGCTGCTGACTTCCAGGTAATAGACTTTTGATAAGTGATAGGTTTCTGCCAATTTCATTAAATGGGAGATGGTTGCGACGCTTGGTTCTGTGTCGGAACTGCATCCAGAAAAGGCAGCATAACAGTGTAGGTCATAAGTATTTGCAAAATATTGCAGTGGAAACCTGTCCGCAAATAATAGTGTTTGATGTTCCGGTTCAGAGAAATAGGCAGTAAAGTCTTCATGCAATGTTTTCAATTCTGCTGCATAGGCATCCGCATTTTTTCGGTAAATAGCTGCATTTGCAGGGTCTGCCTCACAGATGGCGTTGCAGACTACGTATAAAAGATCTTTTGCAATCTTTGGAGAAGTCCAGATATGTTCATCATATTCTATGTCGCTTTCTCCATCATGGCTGTGATCATGAGAAGGGTCGGTACAGGTTTCCGTATCTTCGTGGTCATGGTCATCCTGCATTTCGTGTGTCTCTCCAGTCTCGTGTTCATGATCATGATTGTGTTCGTGATCGTGATCATGTTCCAACTCACTGCCTTCCAGTTCTGTTTCCTCCAGCAAGGGAGCAAAGTCCATCATACAGCGGATAATCCGGTCAGGATGAGATTGTTCATCTGATTCCAATACCGCTTCCACCCAGTGTTCCATATGTCCGCCGTTATACACAAAAATATCAGCATTTTGGATGGCAAGAATATCAGACGGTGCGGGTTCGAAAGAATGGCTTTCCATACCAGGGGAAAGCAGCAGATTGATTGTAATCGTATCGGTATTTTTCAATACGGCACGGGCAAAATCATAGTAACAAAAAAGCGTCGTGACTAATTCCAGTTTTTCGGATGATTTGGTCACAGCTGTTTGTGTCATAGGCGTACAGCCGCAGAGCAAAGTTCCGCAGAGTAAGCCACAGAGTATGCGTTTCCATTGCATGGTTTGTTCTCCTTATTACAGGGTTTCAAAATTGAAATTGAAACTGATTTTCAATTTCAGAATGCTATTATAGCATGTTTCAGGGAAAATGTCAATAGAAAATTTTTGATTTCCACCGCTATTTCACAGAAATCAAGCATGCAAATCAATTTTCAAATGATGGTTTCCATTCTAATGCCGCAGGCGACTGCGGTCACAGGC
>JAUNJC010000177.1 GCA_030523195.1 Oscillospiraceae bacterium | reverse complement strand
AATTTCTATATCAATGCTGGGGGTAGGATTTTCAGAGGAAATACTATTTCGTAGTTTTTTGATGAAAGCTGTCATGAATAAAAGTACAAAAGCAGCAATTTTATTCCCAAGTATTCTTTTTGGGGTCATTCATCTCACAAATTTATTTGGTGGTGCAGATATAATAGCAACAATATTGCAAGCTATTTATGCTGTATCATTTTCGTTAATGTGTTCATTATTTTATTACAAAACAAATAATATCATACCTTGTATGATATGCCATAGCATTACAAACATAACAAATTCATTTTTACCTTATAATTTATCAATCCAATATCAATGTGTTGGATGTATTGCGTTTATACTCCCCTCTGCATTTTATGCATTATATCTATGCAATACAAAAAAATCCATGATAAAAAATACTGAGTAAATTTTGATTTATTATAGGAAAATAGTAATTTAATGGAGAAATAGTATGAAAAAACAGGTACTTACAACAGAGCAAAAACGATTAGAAACAGATCTATGGATTATAGCATTGGTTACTTTGGGCGTTTTTCTCTTCTATGCCGTAATGGGAAATCAACTAATGAATTTTGTTAAAAATAGCAATATTTCTGTTATTCCAAGACTACTACTTAATGCAGGTGTTCAGTTTGGAATAGCTGGATTGGGAATTACCATTGTATGCATTTTACGGAAAGAAAAATTCACGCTGTTTGGGTTAATAAAAAAGAATACGATCAAAGCAATAGTCGGAACTATATTATGCTTTGCTCCCTACATCTGTTATATATTTATTTCGAGGCAATTCAACGGTTATTCCCCTTTCAGTATTTTAATAACCGATGATGTTATGGCAAGTGGTGTACCGCTTTCCATAATAGGTATGGCACTCATTGTTGTCATATGGGGATTTTTCGAGGGCTTCAATTATGTTGTTGTCTGCGAAAAAATTAACAGAAGATACCCTCCAAAAAATCAATGGTTAGATTATGGTGCGATTACTTGTGCCATCGTTTGTCTGCTGTTTCATCCTTTTAGCACTTCTTTCTGGGGAATCGTTGAGATAATTACTACTTTTATAGCAATTTATGGGATGTTAATAGTCAAAAAGAAAACAGAAAATGCATGGGGATGTATATTTGCATTTTGTTTTATCTGGAATGCCATATAAGCTCTAATTTATCAATAAAATTATTGAATAGCTTGAGATGCCTAAAAACTTATCAGATTATACTATTTTATGATTATTTAATTTATTTCCAAAGGGAGAATTAAAGTATGGAAATTATTTATCAAAAATTAACAGAAGACGAACTGCCCACATTCATAAATATGCGAATCCAGCAGCTGCGGGAAGAAGGGGCAACCGAAGACTTTGACCTAAAACCTGCTCTGTATGACTATTATCATCGTCATCTGGCAGATGGTACTTTTATTTCTTGGCTTGCATTGGACAATGGGAACATCATTGGCACAAGCGGCATGTCATTTGTGGAAAAACCGCCCTACTTCGGCTGTCCCAGCGGAAAAATTGGATTGCTGTCCAGTATGTTTACCAATCCTGCCTACAGAAGAAAAGGCATTGCAAAGGAACTGCTCTCCCGCGTAATAGAAGAAGCCAGAGCCTACGGATGCGGTACGGTGCAAATTACGGCATCCGATATGGGCGTACTACTCTATACGGATTTTGGATTTGTACACAATGGAAACTTTATGCAATACAAGTTATAATTATACAAGAAAAATGAGGGAGCATACATGGAACAGATCATCAAACATTTTTCCAAACTGACGACAGAAGAACTGCTGGAAATCTACAAACTTCGAGTTTCTGTCTTTGTGGTGGAACAGAAATGTCCCTATCAGGAAGTGGACGATGCCGATCGCTTCTCCTATCACATTTATCTCAAAGATGAAACCGGTATCCAAGCCTATGCAAGAGTGATGGACAGCGGTGTGACCTTTGATACGCCTTCGATTGGGAGAATCATTGCAGTCAAACGACACTGCGGTTTGGGAAGCCAAATTGTTGCCGCTGGCATGCAACTGGCACAAGAACGTTTTCATGCAAAACAAATTAAAATTGCAGCACAGACCTATGCAATTCCTTTCTATAAAAAAGCCGGATTTGCAACCATTTCCGAGCCGTTTCTGGATGTTGGTGTCCCCCATGTTATCATGCTCTGGACAGCACCGAAAACATAAACAAAATGATAAGGAGGCGATCGCCGTGTCATCCAGCAAAGCGTATTTGCAATTTGTATTAGAACAATTATCAGGACTGGAAAAAATTACATATCGCTCCATGATGGGAGAATATCTGCTCTATTATAACGGTAAATTGTTTGGTGGTATCTATGATAATCGTCTGCTCATAAAACCAGTAAAGTCGGCTCTTGCGTATCTGCCAAACGCTGTTTACGAAATTCCTTATGATGGAGCAAAAGAAATGCTGCTGGTAGATGTGGAAGACAAAGCTCTTTTGGCAAAGCTGCTGCTGGCAATGGAAGCAGAACTTCCTGCACCAAAGAAAAAGAAATAGGAATCACACGCCGACTGAAAAATCAAGAGGTGAAATTTTATCATGAGGTACCAATATTGCCCGCTCTGCGGTACAAAATTAACGAATAAAACAGCTGGGGATGATGGTGCAGTTCCATTTTGCAAAAAATGCAATCAGTTATGGTTTGATACGTTTGCCAGTTGTTCTATCGTTCTGGTTGCCAATGAGTACAATGAAATTGCACTGCTCAGGCAAGGTTATCTGTCCGATCGATATACTTCTTTCGTATCTGGCTATATCACACCCGGTGAAAGTGCAGAGGAAACTGCTGTTCGAGAAGTAAAAGAAGAAATTGGTGTAACACTGAATACATTGGAATATGCCGGAACCTATTGGTTTGCAAAAAAGGAACTGCTCATGCATGGCTTTATCGGAAAAGCGAAAAAATGTAACTTGATATTGTCACAGGAAGTAGACTCCGCAGAATGGACACCTGCAAAAGAGGTCGTGAAGACGCTGTTTCCAGATGCTCTGGGAAATGCAGCATTTGCAATTTATCGAAAATTTATGGAACAATTGCCACTGGATATCAATGATAATGTTGTCTCTCCTAAAAATCTTACAGGGCATATGCCATATAATTGTTAAAAAGGAAATTTATAGCAATGATAGTTAATAC
>JAUNJC010000176.1 GCA_030523195.1 Oscillospiraceae bacterium | reverse complement strand
AAAAATACAAAAAATCAATAGAAATTCACTGCTTTTTATGCTATACTGCTAATAGACATGCACTTTTTATGGATTCGGAAGAGCATACCGGACAGCATTAAAAATGTATGGAATTGAAGTGAATTGTATTTTTGAAGGAGGCTTTTACATGAGAAAAGTACAACTGACGGAAACGGTTTTGCGAGATGCAAATCAATCTCTGATGGCGACTCGTCTTCCTTACGCAGATTATGCGGATATTCTGCCGGTGATGGATCAAGCAGGATATTATTCCATTGAATGCTGGGGTGGAGCCACATTTGACTCTTGTCTGCGATATTTGCATGAAGATCCTTGGGAACGGCTACGAAAGCTGCGGAAAAATTTGCCGCATAACAAGCTGCAAATGCTTCTGCGTGGGCAGAACTTACTGGGATATAAGCACTATCATGATGATGTTGTGGAAAAGTTTATCGAACTTTCCATTAAAAATGGGATTGATGTGATCCGTATTTTTGATGCACTGAATGATTTTCGGAATCTGGAAACGGCACTCAATGCTACAATGAAATATGCAACACCGAATACAATTGCATCCGGTTGTATTTCCTATACACAAAGTCCGGTGCACACTGTCAATAAGTATATTCAGATGTGCAAAGAACTGAAGCGGATGGGCTTCCAGACGATTTGCTTGAAAGATATGGCAGGGACAATGACACCCTATGAAGCAGAACATTTGATTAAGGGAATTAAAGATGCACTTGGAGACATGCCGTTGATTCTGCATACACATAGTACAACAGGTATGGCATATATGACGTTGACGAAGGCCATTGAATCGGGAATTGATGTCATTGACACTGCTGCCTCTTGTTTTTCCGGTGGTACGTCACAGCCGGCAACTGAAACCATGTTCTACGCCCTACAGCAATATGGCATTGAAACGGGACTAAATGAAGAATTGATTAATCAGGTAAACGATTATTTCAAGCCGATTAAACAAAAATATGTGGACAATGGTATGATCAATCCCAAAAGCCTTTCTACGGATGCGCAGGCATTGGTTTATAAAGTGCCCGGCGGAATGCTTTCCAATATGATTGCAAATCTAACTGACATGAAGGCAATGGACAAGTTTGAACAGGCACTGGCAGAAATTCCAGCAGTTCGTAAAGATTTGGGATATCCGCCATTGGTTACACCGCTTTCCCAGATGGTAGGCAATCAGGCAGTGACCAATGTGTTGCTAGGAGAGCGTTATAAGCAAATTTCTAAAGAAGTGAAAAATTATATTAAAGGAGAGTATGGGATTGCACCAGCACCGGTTGCGCCAGAGTTGCTGGAAAAAGTACTAGGCGAAAATGGAGAGCCAGTGGATTGTCGAATCGAAGATCAGAATCGCACGGGCATAGAGTTTCAGGAAGCAGCGGAAGCACTGGGTGATCTGGCACGATCGGAAGAAGACATCATGAGTTATATCTGCTATCCAGATCAGACGCTTCAATTCCTGAAAGATCGCAAGGCACAGGAAGAAAACGAAGCAACTTATACAATTGAAGCGATGTAAGGAGACGGTGCAATATGGAAAATATGGTTTTGCTGGCAGCAAAAATGAGCATCGGGGAAGCGGGTATAACCGCAATTTTTGGATATCTGGTTGTATTTGTCGGATTGGCATTACTGATGGGTGTTATTTATCTCATTGGTGCTATTTTTCAGGCGAATGTAAAGAAAAAAGAAGCCGTTACTGCGGTACAGGCATCTGCAGCAGAATCTATTGTACCGGAAAAGCCGGCCGCACCGGGTTCTGCTGGTCATGTAAAGCGGTTTGATGTACCAGATAAGGAGGCAGCCATGATTATGGCAGTAGTTGCCTATCAGATGAAAAAGCCCCTGAACGAATTGCGGTTTATTTCCATCAAGGAGGTCAAAGAAGATGAAGTATAAAGTAACACTTAACGGGAAGACATATGAAGTAGAGGTAGAAGTTGGAAAGGTGGTTCTGCTGGATGAGTATGAAGCTTGTGTTCCCACACCAGCAGCTGCACCGGTGGCAGCAGCTCCTGCTCCTGTATCGTCAGCCGCATCGGCTCCAGTTGCACTGTCAGCCGGAGAGCCGGTCAATGCACCGATGCCAGGGAATATTCTGCGGATTGATGTCAAGGAAGGCGATAAAGTAAAAGCAGGACAAACCTTGCTGATTTTAGAAGCCATGAAGATGGAAAATGAAATTGCATCTCCAAAGGATGGTACGGTTGTGCAGATTGTCACATCAAAGGGAGCGGTCGTAGAAACAGGAATGCCGCTGATCGTACTGGCATAAGGAGGGACGCACATGAATATTCTGGAAACCCTACAGCGATTATGGATGGACTCTGGATTTGTTGGCTTTTTTATGGACGGCGGCTGGAAAAATTTGATTATGATTGCAATTTCATGTCTGTTGCTGTATCTTGGTATTGTGAAAAAATTTGAGCCGCTGCTGTTGGTCGGCATTGCCTTTGGTTGTTTGCTGGTTAACATTTCAAATTTCTATGTAGATGGTGTCAGCTCGGCAAATGCTCTGTATCATCCGGAACTTTGGAGTGCTTTTCTGGATGAAGGCAGTCAGTATTACCACAGCTATGGGCATATTATGGCAAATGGTGGTTTGCTGGATATTTTGTACATTGGTGTAAAGACTGGTTTATATCCATCGTTAATTTTCCTTGGTATTGGTGCTATGACGGATTTTGGGCCGTTGCTTTCTAATCCGAAAAGTCTATTATTGGGAGCGGCTGCACAGATGGGAGTATTCCTTGCCTTCTTTGGTGCAAACTTATTAAACTTTAATGGGAATGAAGCGGCTTCTATTGGCATCATTGGCGGTGCAGACGGACCAACTGCGATTTTCTTAACCAGTAAATTGGCCCCCAATTTGCTTGGCCCAATTGCGATTGCAGCGTATTCTTATATGGCATTGATTCCAATGATTCAGCCGCCTCTGATGAGATTGCTGACCACGAAAAAAGAACGAGAAGTGAAAATGGAGCAGAAACGAGTTGTTTCTAAAACCGAAAAAATCATTTTCCCGATTGTTGTTAGCTTGTTTGTCATTCTGCTGTAAACCGTGCGGTAATGACAGAAGCCGGAGTTGAGGGACACTGCGGGAGTCGGGAAAGCTGGAAAAGTGACTTTAAGAAAAGTAAATTTTTGTTATTATTGTTTAATTTGTTATTCTG
>JAUNJC010000175.1 GCA_030523195.1 Oscillospiraceae bacterium | reverse complement strand
CGTTCTTGAAAATATGATGCAAAAAATCTTTACTGAAAAAGTAAAAACGAAGATGATTGAAAATAGAATAGACAACAATGAATTGGAACGAAAAAAAAACGGACGCCCTATGAATGCTTATGAAGTAGGCGATGTATTTGACTTACAAGATAAGCGTGAACAAGAAGACCTTGCACTTTTGCGTTTTTCAAAGTTATTAAATACATTTGCTGAAATGCTGGCAAATAAACAGATGGAACAGGAGGCAAAGCATGCCGAACATCACGAAACGGACGAATAAAGCCGGCGAGGTGGTTTCCTACCGGATACGGGTCTCCCGTGGCTACGATGCACAGGGAAAAAAGCTGAAACCGTATGAAATGACATGGAAACCTGCTCCCAATATGAGCGAAAAAGCAGCGGAAAAAGAAGTCCAGCGGCAGGCTCTTTTATTTGAGGAACAGTGTAAAACTGGACTTGCAGGGGATGCAACTAAAATCACGCTTGCGGAATTTATTCCTGTGTACCTGGAACAGAAAAAGCCGTCTCTTTCTCCGGCAACCTATGCCTATTATGAAAGAGCAATTGAAAGCAAAATACTGCCTGCACTTGGTCACCATAAGCTGAAAGACATCAAGCCGGTACATGTACAAGCCTTTATACAACAGTTATGCAGGGTAGAAAATCAAAATAATACAGAAAAACAGCTTTCACCTGCTACCATTCGCCGAAATCTTACTATTTTGCAATCTATTATGAAATTGGCAGTGAAGCGGCGTATTCTTTCAGAGAATCCAGCAAGAGCGGAACTGCTGGACATTCCAAAAGTAACCGCACCTAAAATTGACATTTTCACAAAGCAAGAAGCAGCGGAAATGTTAGCAGCATTGGAAACAGAACCATTGCAATTTCAAGTATTGATACAGCTTGCAATTATGACCGGTGCACGGCGTGGGGAACTGGTTGCCCTGAAATTCTCTGACTTTGATACTGCATCAAATCAAGTTACCATCCAGAGAGCCGCTATTAAATTGTCAGGGGAGCAGGCACAAATTAAGCCGCCAAAGGATTATGAAATCCGCACCGTATCCATTACACCGGAAATGATACAGCTTGTACAGCAATTGCAGCAGGAAAAGCAACAAGAGCGGCGAATGCTGGGTTCCCAATGGCAGGGGGACGAATGGCTATTTACACAATGGAATGGTGAAATGATGAATCCGCAGACACCCACAAAACAATTCAGCAAGTTTCTTGCCCGTCACGGATTCCGACACCGGAAATTCCATAGTTTACGGCATACCTCGGCAACTCTGCTCCTGTATGGCGGTGTATCGCTGAAACAGGTACAGGGACGGTTAGGGCATGGAGATATTGAAACCACAAATAAATATCTGCATTGTCTGTCAGAAGCAGACGAGGAGGCAGCAGGCGTATTGCAGTCTATGCTAATCACGCAGACAAAACCAGAACAGAAACTAAAACAGGCATAAAAAGGCCGTCAGCGGTGTTCCCGTTGGCGGTTTCTTGTTGTAAGCTGTTGCATCTTTTTATAACCTTTTGAAAAATTAGTGCCCTAATAGTGCCCTCAACGTCTCTTTTTCGTCAAAAATAAAAACCGCCCGACTTGGGAAAAGTCCCGAAATCAGGCGGTTTTTGCTTGGTCTGAGTGACCGGACTTGAACCGGCGGCCTCTACCACCCCAAGGTAGCGCGCTACCATCTGCGCCACACCCAGATAGTGGAGCATAGAAAACTATGCTCCGAAGAAAATTTTGATTTCTAAAAAGGATTGATGTTAGCTGTTTAAACCCTTTCGCAGAGCTCCTTCACAGTCACTGCCAACTGCGGCATCTACGATTTCCAGTGCGTTGCTGTCATAGTCCAGACGCAGTACAAATGCAACCATGCCCGGATTTTCTGTAATCTGAATCCGCATTGTAACGGTTTCACCTGGCTGAGCAGTCAGAGAATCAGCAGTCAACTGGAAGTCACTAGCATTGGTAGCCGTCTGTGCTTCTGGAGTGGCATTGCCAACGGTAATGCATCCATTGGTAATAGCAGGAACGAGTGCTTTTGCATCCCAGTTTGCAAATTCACTTGCATTGGTTGGGGTTGCTAGATTGACAATGTAATTGCCATCCGGTGTGGTTTCTTTTACCTTAAAGGTAATATCAATGAAATCACCATTAAAAATGATGTCCTTATTCTGTGACATATCCATCCAGTAAGCCTGGAAGTGGTCGGTTTTTGGCGTATAAGGTGCAGCAACGTTTTGATTGTTCTCAGTAGCAGCATTGTTGCCGCCTGCAACCGTTGTTTCAGAGGTATTATTGCTATTATTTCCCGTGTTAGCATCGCCTTCTTGGGAAGCAGGAACGGTAACCAGTTCTGTAACAACTTTTCCGTTGTCATCCACTACCTTGTTGCCGCCGTCGTCAGTTACAGCAACGTAAGAGGTGACGGTTTGCCCATTGGAAGCATTTGCCTGTGTGGTGGCTGGAGCCTCTGTAGGATCCTGTGTATCAGTGTCAGTGGTGTTATTTTTTGCACCCCATGTAAATTCAATTTCTTTTACCATAAAATCAGTAGCACCAGATGCAAGAACTGGCTGTCCGCTTGCATCGGTTACGGTTTCGCCTTTTTCATCCGTTTCCACCGGCAGGGTCTCTGCGGAAATGCCAGCAGTACTGCTGTCCTTACTGCTGGAGGTATCCTTTTCTCCGGAACAGCCGACAGCGGTCATCCCCAAAAAACACGCCAGAAGAACGGCTGTTACTTTTGCATTTCTTGCTTTCATATCAAATATTCCTTTCTAAAATGGATTCTCTTTTTTGTTTCTGCTCATACAGTGGCAACGTGATTCATTATATCGCATTTTTCTGTACAAGTCAAGTGTTTTTTTGATTTTTTCATTCTGACGTGTTCATTATACTGCATTTTGCTGATTTCGTCAAGTCCTTTTTGAAAAATATCATGTATCTTTCACATAAGTAGCACAATATTTGGAGAGAACAGTGGGAAAGATCCAGCAAGAAAGCAGGATAAAAGTGATTTTCGCAAAAATATCACGAAATGATTTGCAATTTTACGTAAAACAGGGTATACTAAAGATAGGAAAATTCATCCATCATTAGAAAAAAACATGGATGCAGAGGAAAAGGGGAAGGAATCAATGAAAAAGAAACATTTGGTGCAGACGTCGAAAAAACGAACTCGATGGAGTATTCTGCT
>JAUNJC010000030.1 GCA_030523195.1 Oscillospiraceae bacterium | reverse complement strand
AAGAAAAATGAAGGACATTGATAAAGAGATCACTCCGTCAAAAAACGCTACCCAACTAAAAGGCACTGCTAATCAAATTAGAGATTGTTATTTGGATTTAACAGACTATTTGATGAATAAATACAGGACTGAGAATCCCGAATTCAAAAACGATAATTTTAAAGAAAACTATCAAGAGTTTTTACAAAAGATAATGCCTGGAAAGCAATCTGAAATAAGACGTAATGCTATAAATGGAATTGCTCAAAAAGGGTGGAAGTTAAACTCCGAATTAATACATAAAGATTCAGTTACTCTGTTTGATATTTGTATTTCATTTAACATTCTTCAACTTATTATTTCCACAACAAGTAATCTCATAGTCGGAGATAATATGCCATTCAATAAAATCAAATGCCCAAACTGTCAAAGTGAAAACTTTTCAATGTGACAAGACTCCTCAATAAAAGAATACGTATATGTATGTAAAGATTGTAAAACCAAGTATTCTTTGAAAATGGAAGAAATACTTAGAGATGATTTAACAGAATAAATAAGCGGCTGCACCCGAAGGCACAGCCGTTCCAAATCATCAAATATAAACCATACACTCAAACACAGCTTCTCTCGCCATATGGACAAAACAGTTTTCAAGACCGAGCATCTTCTCAGTATCACCGCTTAGAACAGCTTTTTGATAACAACTGTCGGTCTGCTTCCAAAGCTCAACCTGACGAGAGATAGCTTCACTGACTTTCAGTTCCAAATCATCGAGGTACTGAATGACCTTGCCATCATTGACGAGCCGGCGAAGCCTATCAGGATACTTGCTGTCAGAATAGTGAAGATGATACCTGATGAAGTCAGTGTTGTATGTCTTGCTCTCGACAGCAAGCGTATCAGTGTTGAAGTGAGTGACACTCATAGTGTTGGTGTCCAGTATCCACAGTGGAACGTATTTCTTTTTCAGTGGATTGTAAACGGTTTGTTCGCTTTTGTATCTGCTCATGGTCATTACCTCCGTTGGTATGCAGTGAAAGTTCTCAACAACTCTTACCACGGTTCTCAAATGACGAATAATAACAGGAGTACGCCAATATGATTTGGTCTTTCGTTGGTCTTTATCTGGTCTTTAAAGTTACAAAACAGTAGAAAAAAGAAGATAAAGAAAAGCGATGATAACAAAGTGAAACTGCCTAAAACAGGCGCTTTCGTAAACAATAGAATAATTTGCAAATGTCGATACACGTTACTCCAAGAGATAAGTTTATAGTAATTTCAAATGGAAAAAGAACTCTAAAAACAATTCTGTTTTTTAGGGTTCTTTTTATTTTTGGGATTGCAGTGACAAAATGGTTGAAGAGAATTTTTTGTGCAGAATGGGGAAAAAGAATGTAGTGCATTTTTGATTTCAGAGCAAATTGCTGAAATAAAAAGAAAAAATTGACAAATAGGGCAAAGTCATGGTATGATAAGAAAAATTTATAAGATATACTTTGCTTTGAAAAAGACTCTATTTCTGCTTTTTGGAAAAGCGATCAAAAATCGGAAAGGAACTTAGAGACGTGGAAAATGGAAATATAAAAGAAAAATTGGAAGATGAAAGAGAAATTGATTTGTGGAAATTGTTTCAAGTGTTGCTGCGGCGATCACCAATTATTTTGTTTGTAATACTTTGTTTTGGGGCAATTGGATTTTCTTATGCAAAATATTATCTTCCATTGGAGTATACGGCAAGTACCTATATGTATATTAAAAATGGAAACAATGCAGAAGAAAAAAGCGCCATCAACCAACAGGATTTGATGGCGTCTAAGTCTTTAGTGGAAACCTATATTGTCATTTTAAAGAATGATACCGTTGTGAAACAGGTCGGTATGGAATTGGTGAGCAAGTTTGGTGCATCAGAAATTGCCAAGTGCTTTACAGTAAAAAATGGTATGGTGTCTGTTTCTGAATTGAAAAATTCGATTACCATGGCAGCTGATGGTGGTACAGAAGTGCTGAAAATTTCTGCACAAACGAAAGATCCGAATGTATCTGCTGAAATTTGTGATATTTATGCGGAAGTTGCCCCTGTCTTTTTGGTGCGCATTATTGGTGCTGGTTCTGTTGAGGTCATTGGGGATGCAGAAGTGCCGCAATCTCCGTCTGCACCAGATGTAAAGAAAATTACTATGATGGCGGCTCTTATTGGATTTGTACTTTCTGCTGGAATCGTGTTATTGGTCTATTTATTGGATCGAACCATTAAGAGTGAAGAAGATATTCGATCATTTTCTCTTGCCTATCTGGGCGAAGTACCAGAGTTGGTAGAGGAACGCAGCGGTAAGAAAAAGAGGCAGAAGAAAAAGAACAAGCAGTCTGCGATGCAGGATATGTTGCTTTGTGCAGATGATCTGTCATTTTCATTTTCTGAAGCATATCGTTCGATTCGTACCAACTTAATGTTTTCGCTTGCACCGCAGGCACATAAAATTGTTGCGATTACTAGTCCAAATGCATCGGATGGTAAGAGCCTGACCGCTGCAAATGTGGCAATGGCTCTGGCAATGATGGAGAAAAGGGTTCTGTTTATTGATGCTGACCTGCGGAAGCCTGTGCAGCATCAGCGTTTGCGTTTGAAAAATCTTACGGGTTTATCAGAGGTGCTGGGACAGATGGCAACTTGGCAGGAAGCTCGGCATGTGAATGCATTCCCCAATATGGACGTTTTAACAGCGGGAACTTGTCCGCCGAATCCATCGGAATTGTTGGCCTCTTCTGCAATGCAGGAGCTGCTAAAAGAGGCAGAGTCTCAATATGATTATATCATTATTGATACGCCGCCGGTAAATGTGGTGAGTGATGTGTTGGGAATGGGCTCTTGCATTGGTGGTATTTTGCTGGTGGCTCGCTATCGGGTGACAACAACCAAGGAAGTATCTGTTGCCCTGCATGCACTTTCTGTAACTGGTGTACCGGTATTGGGGATGGTTTTGACAGAAGTGGACTTCAAACAAGGCGGCTATTATAAAAGGTATTACAAAAAGGACTATAAGAGTTATACAGAATCTGCGGTTAAAGCGGCAGATGATGCGAAAAAACTGGAAAATTCCAAGAAACGTTCTGTTTCTTAAAAAGGCAGCGATATGATTGTTGATTTTCATTCTCATATTTTGTCCAGAATGGACGATGGGGCAGATTCGATGAGCACTTCTCTTTCTATGCTGCAAGCAGAATGGGAACAAGGGGTTCGTCGTGTGGTACTAACACCGCATTTCTATTGTGAAAAAGAATCGGTTTCCTCATTTTTACAGAGGCGAAAACATGCGTTTGCAGTATTACAGGCAAAAATTAACCCGAAGATCTTTCCAGAACTCTGCCTTGGAGCAGAAGTTGCTATGTCCAGTGCTTTGTGTCACATGGATCTGGAACCGCTTTGTATTGCTGGAACCAATGTACTGCTTTTGGAATTGCCATATCATCGTCGGTTCCATTTGCGGGAGTTACAGACACTTGTAAACCGAAATGACGTTCAAATTGTATTGGCTCATATTGAACGGTTTTATCGTTTATGGAATAAGGATATTTTTTCTGCTGTTATGGAACTTCCAGTGTATAAGCAGATAAATTGTGGGACACTTCTCTATGCTAATTGGTGGGAACGGCGGCGGTTGCTTCGCTGGATTACAGATGGAGAAGTTCATTTGTTGGGGACAGATGCACACAATTTCACAAATCGGGTTATTAATATGCAGCCAGCTTTGCATTTACTGGAACGAAAAAAACTATCTGCGGAAGCCGAAGAGATGATGAAACGGGCAACAAGATTGACCAATGCTTAGCATCCATTGACAGCATTGCTGTTTTCTCTACTGGAAATCATTGTACTTTTTTCACTGATGCGTCTGGCAGAACTGGACATTTATACTGTCCTCTATTGCAAACAACGGTGTTGTTTGCAGTGCCGCTAAAAGCGGCTGCAAAGCCATCGGCTTTGCGAGGACAGTATGAACGGCGGCTCTTGGTGGCAAAGCCACCACCGGCAATTCATTGCCGGTATTGCAAAATTGTAGATTTTGCAATAGAGCCTAGTATAGCAAGACAGAATTTTTTAGTGGAGTGGCACTATCGTACAGGGCAAATCGTAAAAAAGATATAAAAGACCGTAAAGGCATTCAATAACAAATGGTTTATTGAAAGCGATGCCTTTGCGGTTTTTTGTTGGAGTGATTTTTTACAAGAGATTGGTAGATTTTAGAGAAGAGATACCAAAAGGAAAAAGTGGGGGTGTATAAGGGAAGATTTAAACTATCTTGTCTCAGCCGTGATATTCTGTAAAGCTTATGAATCAAATGTCACGTTGAAATGCTGTGTCAAATTTGCCGAAACGAATTGACATTTCGAGCAAAAAGTAGTATGATATAAATAGGAATTGTTATTATGAAGGGAGAATGGATTTATGATTTTAAAAAAACGATACAATTTGACGGCGATTCTGCTTGTATTTTCCTGTATCGCTGCCAGTTTGCCGACTGTTCCGGTTGATGCCGCAGAGACAACAGAGATTGTTCGCTATGAGTTTGAGGAGGGTACTACCAGCGGTGGAACCATCTACCATGAAACATGGAAAGGGAATACCGAGGAGGATGGCAGTGGAGAAGAGTATGATCTGACAAATGCATCGGGCGATGGATTTTCTTATCTTGACCAAAAAGGAACAACCGTCAGTCTGGAAGTGACTGTACCGGAAGACGGACTGTATGAACTGATCGTGTGCTACTGTGAACCATATGACCCGAATAAAAAAGTACAGTATCTGGATATCAATGGGGTTAATCAAGGAGAAATTAGTTTTGCACATAACCTGACTTTTGAGGAGACTTCCGGTGGTGTTGTGATGCTGCAAGCGGGGACAAACACAATAACATTTCGTGCTTATTGGGGCTATACGATGTTTGACTATCTGGAAATTGCACCAGCTGACGAATCCTTGACCAACCTGACACCAACTCGTCAATTGTCGAATCCGAATGCCTCTGATAGTACGAAGCGGCTTTACAACTATCTTTGTGACCAGTATGGAAATCATGTGATTTCCGGTCAGCAGGAATATTGCGGTTCGCATAATTACAATCTTTATGCTGACCCAACTAATTTTATCAAGGACAATGAACAGGAATTTGATTACCTGATGAATACCACCGGAAAAATGTGTGCTATCCGTGGTATTGATTTTCTGAATTATTATGCCGGAGCAACATGGGATGACAATGCCGCAGAGCGTGCAGTGCAATGGGTAAACGAATATAAGGGCATTGCTACCGTAGTTTGGCACTGGCGTGTACCATCGGAAGAAGGCGGAACAGAACGTGCATTTTATGTGCCGTCTGCCAGTACAGATTCCACAACGTTCAGTATTACAAAGGCGTTGGAAGAAGGCACATGGGAACATGAAGTTCTGATGGCAGATATTGCAGAAATTGCAAAGCAGCTGACCAAATTGAAAGAGGCAGATGTGCCGATTCTTTGGCGTCCGCTGCATGAAGCGGAAGGTGCATGGTTCTGGTGGGGGGCAGAAGGTGCCGAGCCATGTAAACAGTTATATCGGCTGTTGTATGACCAGTTAACCAATGTATATGGATTGGATAATTTGATTTGGGTATGGAACAGCTATACCTATTCTACTTCACCGGATTGGTATCCGGGAGATGATGTGGTAGATATTGTTGGATATGATAAATATAATGCTGCGGATGGGCAGCCGAATCTCAGTTCCATTTCCTCTACGTTTTATAGTCTGGTGCAGAGTACGAACGGAGAAAAAATGGTTGCCATGGCAGAGAATGATACCATTCCGTCACTGGAAAATCTGCTGAAAGACAAAGCCGCTTGGCTGTATTTCTGCCCGTGGTATATGAATTATCTGACCAGTGAGCAGAACAATCCGGCGGAAAATCTGAAAGAAATTTATAACAGTGAATATTGTATTACATTGGATGAACTGCCGGATTTGAAAAGTTATCCCATCGGGGGCGATATACCAGAAGTTACTGCTGGCGATGTCAATCAGGATGGTGCAGTCAATGTAGCAGACGTGGTATTGCTGCAAAAATATCTGGTGCAAAAAACAACATTGACTGCAACACAGGGCAAAGCAGCGGATTGCCAGAAGGATAATGCTGTAAATGTGATAGACTTAATTGTTTTGAAACGAATGATTTTATCATCTCTTTGATAGCATTTGGTCACGGAAATCAATTTTTAAATGATGATTTAAGTTCTAACGCTACAGGCAACTGTGGTCACAGGCAGACAACGTAGCGAATCTGCCGAACGATTTGGACAAGTTTTCCAAAAAAATCCGAAAATTGATTTCCGTGGCATTTGGCAGAGAAGACGAATTTTTTATCAATATTTATGTTAAAATAAGGAGATGCTTTTATGTCCGCTTCGACTGCTGTCAATCCGCTTGGCAGTGCTTCTGTTACAAAACTCATGTTAAAATTTTCTATTCCCAGCATTATTTCCATGTTGGTCAGTGCTCTCTACAATATGGTAGACCAGCTGTTTATTGGACAAGCTGTTGGAATGCTTGGCAACGCTGCTACGAATGTAGCGTTTCCGCTTTCGACTTCTTGTATTGCATTTTCTCTTCTATTTGGCATTGGCGGTGCCGCCTGTTTCAATTTAAGAATGGGAGCTGGTGATAAAAAATCTGCTTCCTATGCATTTGGCAATGCCTTTACGATGCTTCTAATTAGTGGTGTTTTGCTGTCTGCAATCAGTCTGATTTTTTTGCATCCACTGCTGCGGTTGTTTGGCACACCGGATAATGTCATGCCGTATGCAGAAGAGTATGTGCAAATTACAGCGTTTGGGTTTCCCTTTCTGATTCTCACCACAGGCGGTGGACATTTGATTCGTGCAGACGGCAGTCCTGCCATGACAATGGCTTGCAACTTAGTTGGTGCAATTGTCAATACCATCTTAGATGCAATTTTTGTCCTGCATTTGGATATGGGGATGGCAGGTGCTGCTTATGCAACCGTGATCGGACAGGTGCTTTCTACTCTGTTGGTGATCCTCTATCTGCTTCGGTATCGGAAATCCGATTTACAGGCGAAACATTTTGTACCGCAGTTTTCCTATATCAAGAAAATTGGGGCAATCGGCATGGCATCTTTTTTGAATCAGCTTGCCATTATGCTCGTCCAAATTGTTTTGAATAATATGCTAAAACACTATGGAGCAGAATCCGTTTATGGCGATGCGATTCCGCTTGCTTGTGCTGGTATTATTATGAAAGTATATCAGATTATTTTTTCCGTGGTCATTGGATTGGGGCAAGGCATTCAGCCCATTGTCAGCTTCAACTATGGTGCAAAAAAATACAATCGGGTGTGGCATGCTTATCGGATTGCAGTCATTACTGGCGGTATCATTTGTGTGCTTTCTTTCCTGTTATTTGAATTATTTCCCAAACCGATTCTCTCTCTATTTGGGGATGGCAGTACACAATACTATGAATTTGGGATTCAGTTTTTTCGGATTTTCTTATTTTTCACTTGGATTGATTTTTTGCAGCCGATTTCTACTACGTTTTTTACTGCCATTGGAAAAGCAGGAAAAGGGGCGTTTCTTTCGCTTACTCGACAAATACTCTTTTTCATGCCGCCACTGTTGTTGCTGCCACTGTTCTTTGGGATAGATGGAATTTTGTTTGCCGGACCAATTGCAGATTTGCTTTCGGCAATTGTCACGGTGGTGATGATGGCGATCGAATGGAATATCATGAAAAAGCAGCCCATTGCTTGTCCGGTATAAATACCTTTGATTTTCGATTGAAAAACGGCATTCTGTATCAAAACAGAATGCCGTTTTTTTGATCTATTATCGCTGTAAAGGGTAATTGTTTATTTCATTGGCTTGCCGCATTTTTTACAGAAGGATGCTGTTTTCGGATTTCGCATCCCACATTGTGGACAGAAACAAACGCCTACCGATCCTTGTCCGTTTTGAGAATCTGGGAGGAACATTTGCTTCTTTTTGTTATGCTGTAGCAAGCCGATTGCCAGTGCTGCTGAACCTGCCAGCAATACTACAACGCCGCCAATTAACAGCAATGCAAAATTGTTATTTTTATGGTCATTATTTTGGTCATTTACAATTGCAAGAACGTCTTCTGTCTGTTCTGTTGTTGTGGTCAATTGTGTTGTTGTGGTTAGCACTGTGGTTTCTGCCTCGGTGGAGGCAAGTGTTGTCAAAATGGTTGTAACAACAGTCGTTGCAGCCGTGGTAGCTTTCACTGTTGTCGGGGCTTCGGTTGGCGGTTCCGTTTCGATTGGCTCTGGTTCGGGTGCATTATATTCATCATACGGTGTCAGATATGCCATATCAATATAGCCATACCATTGCCATCCGTTTTCTGTGTCTTGTTGATTCGCACAATTGCCCCATGTAATGCCTTGTGCTTTTCCACTTGGTGTCGTATAGCCAGCCCTTACATAAACAACATCGCCCTCTTGAAATGTATACCCATATTCCTGCCCATGATCATAATCTACCTATTCATCATCCCATCCTGCAACATAGCTTTTATTCAAACAGGAAACGACATCATCATGATTGACGACATAATATGCCTCTATTGAAAATAGGTCTAATGACATTGCATCTGCATCCGCCGGCAGCTGCAAACGGCAAAGACACAGTGCTGCTGCAAGAACAGCACATCCAAATTGCTTTCTAATTTGCATTTTTCTTGCACCTTCCTTATTTCATAGGTTTGCCGCACTTTTTACAGAAAGAGGCGGTTTCCGGATTTGGTGCACCACATTGTGAACAGAAGCAAACGTCAACGGTTTCTTGTGTATTCTGCCCCTCTTGTGAATTTGGCAAAAATGTCTGCTTCTTTTTGTTATGCTGCATCAGTCCAATTGCCAAGGCCCCTGAACCTGCTAACAATACCACAATGCCGCCAATCAGCAGCAATGCAAAATTGTTATTTTTATGGTCATTATTTTGATCATTTACCATTGCAAGAACCTCTTCTGTTTGTTCGGTTGTCGTGGTCAATTGTGTTGTTGTGGTTAACACTGTGGTTTCTGCCTCAGTGGGGGCAAGTGTTGTCAAGATGGTTGTAACAACAGTCGTTGCAGCCGTGGTAGCCTTCACTGTAGTGGGGGCTTCTGTCGGTGGGTCAGTTGGCGGTTCCGTTTCGACCGGCTCTGGTTCTGGTTCCTCTGCAACAGAACCGACTGGGGAAAGATATGCCATATCTACATAACCGTAGTAAACAGCATTCTCGCTATGCGGTTCTACATTGTAACAACCAACCCAGTCAATTCCCATTGTATGAAAGGCAACATGTGCATATACAATATCCCCCTTTTGAAAGCTGTATTCTATTTCCTGCTCTCCGCCATTATGGACATAATCCCAGCTGTATCCCATTACCCCATCACTGTTTACCTCATATTCTTTGCATACGAACCATTCTCCGGGAGATAATGCATCTGCATTCGCCGGCAGCTGCAAGCTGCAAAGACACAGTATTGCTGCGGATATCATACATCCAAGCTTTTTTCCAATTTTCATGTAACATCGCTCCATTCTTTTTTATGATACAGGATTTTTTCCTGTATGTTACAAAACCCAATTATAAATCATTCCGCCAAAATAAGAGGCGGCATTCAACGCAAGAGAATACAAAAACGGATTTTGCCGCCCCGTCAGGCATTTCCGGTAAATCCACGCCTCTGACAGCCAGACAGCAAGTTCCAACATTGCAATCCAAAGCACTACAGAAGGCATCCGAAATCGAAACCAATAGTCCAGATACACAACTACTGGATTGGTAATCACATTTACCAGAAAAACCAATAGAAAATCTCGTTTATTCCGCTGTGGGAAACAGGTTGCCGCCGCCAGTTCCAGTAGTTCTGTCAGCAGCAATGACCGTGCCAACCCTTTGAGCAGTGCAATCGCCATCCATTTTTCTATCATGATTTCACCGCACAATCTTGCCGCTTTTCCAACCACAATGGGACATACAGCAGAATTAGAGAGGCTGCTGACAGCAGCAGAGAAATCCATGATCTGGAAAATTGATAAGTGTTGCAGAAATAAGAAGGAATCAATCCGATAAAAATCGCAAATGTCAATGCACCAAATGCGGTTCCCTTGGCTGCTGGAAACTGTGTGCCCAATAGCGAAAGGGTAATGGGCATGGTCATATTAAACAGGAATACCGCAAGCAGTCCCACCACGGGTATAGCATTTGCCCCCAAAAAGAGCAGTGCACTGCATGACAAGGAAACCAGCACCGTAGGACGAATGCCAAATCGATCTGCTAGGATTCCTCCGACTGCTTTTCCCAATACAATGCCCACTGTCATCAGCAGTGCCAGCCAGCCGGATGACCATGGGAAATGAAATACCGTTCCGGCAAAGGAACGCAGTACTACCACCAGAATACAGCATACCGCAAGCAACAGTGACCAACTGCCTTTTTCCGGATGGAAGGAAATCGTCTGTTTGACTTGATTTTTCACTGTTGTTTTATAGCATAAAATCAATTGGAGCAATAGGGCAATCCCCAGTACCACAGCCATTGCGGGCAGCCAGTTCATCCCATGACCGGCAACCCAATTTCCGCCGAATACCCCAAAGGCTCCTGTTGCCACAAAAATGCCAACGGGTTGACAGGCGTTTTCCCGATATGCCATTGCCTCCCGTCCGCCGCCAACATGAAAGCAGGCGTTGCCGATTCCCAGCAGCAGAACGGCTGGCAGCAGTGGCAGACCAAAACCAATTCCCATATAAACAGAAAGGAGACAGAGCAAGCCCACAGCAACCATATAGGAATTGCGTTGCAGCCAGTCTCC
The DNA here is from genome assembly GCA_030523195.1 of Oscillospiraceae bacterium. Lineage (GTDB taxonomy): Bacteria > Bacillota > Clostridia > Oscillospirales > Ruminococcaceae > Ruminococcus_C. The sequence goes on along the minus strand of JAUNJC010000030.1, from coordinate 8,843 downwards.
GAAAATGCCAACAGGAAGCTGTCCGGCAAAGGCAATAAAATTATAAAGTACGCCATATAACAGCCAATTTTCCATGCCGATTTCCCAGCATGTTGGCATTACAACTTGTACCATATAGTAAATACAGCAAAAATCTACAAAACAATGCAGGATCGTGTAGTAAGTAAGAGAAACTGTTTTTTTACATAGTCTTGATGTACAGAGCATGTTGTTTTCTCCTTTTTTTTATTTCAGTTCCATTATACACCATTTCTACATGTTTGTCAATTATTGTGGGAAAAATTTGAAATTTCGGCATATAAAAATGCCGAACAGTACAAATTGTATGCTGTTCGGCAAAAAATGGTTTTAAAAGAAACAACAAACCTTTATTTTCCGGTACTTATGCCTGTTTAGGAGAAATCATTGTTAGAGAGAGCCTGCCCCGTTTGGCATCTACTTCTATGACCCAGACTTTTACGACCTCTCCAACCTGTACAACTTCTAATGGATGTTTGATAAAGCGATTACAAATTTTAGAAATGTGTACCAATCCATCTTCGTGCACGCCAACATCCACGAAACAACCAAAGTCCGTGATGTTGCGTACGGTTCCCATTAGTTCCATGCCGGGTTTCAGATCGTTTAGTTCCATAACGTCTCCACTCCGGAGCAGTGGCGGTGGCAGTTCATCACGGGGATCTCGCCCCGGTTTTGCAAGTTCTTGTACAATGTCCTGCATGGTTGGAATGCCTACACCAGCCTGTTCTGCCAGTTTGGCAATGCCATATTGTTTGGAAACGTTCAACAATTCCGGATGATTTTGTACGGACATTGCAGCCAGCGAAAAGCCACAGGATTGCAGTACCGTTTCCGCAGCAGCATAGCTTTCCGGATGGACAGCTGTATTGTCCAGTGGGTTGGACGCATTGGGAATCCGCAGAAATCCAGCACACTGTTCAAAGGCTTTGGGACCAAGTTTGGATACTTTTTTCAGCTGTTTCCGATCGGTAAAGGCTCCGTTTTCTGTCCGGTAGGCAACAATATTTTTTGCAATTGTGCTGTTAATCCCGGCAACATGAGACAGCAGAGAGAAAGAAGCTGTGTTCAAATCCACGCCGACTCCATTGACACAATCTTCTACTACGCCATCCAGTGCCGCTGACAATTCTTTTTTGGGCATATCGTGTTGATATTGTCCAACACCGATTGCCTGTGGGTCAATTTTTACCAATTCTGCCAGAGGGTCTTGCAGCCGTCTGGCAATGGAAACCGCACTGCGGAGGGAGACATCGTATTCTGGGAACTCTTCTGCTGCCAACTTGGAAGCAGAGTAAACGGATGCCCCTGCCTCAGAAACCACCATATAAGCAGCTGGGTACGGCAACGTTTTCAGAAGAGCAGAGACAACGGCTTCCGCTTCTCTGGAAGCGGTTCCATTGCCGATGGCAACAGCTGTTACATGATGCTGGGTCATTATGCGACGGATGGTTTCCTTTCCTTGTTCCATTTTGATGCCCTCCCCGAGGGTAATATAGGCAACACCTGTATCTAGAACGGTGCCGATTGCATCTACTACCGCCAGTTTGCAGCCGGTTCGATAGCCCGGATCGACGCCTAGTACGGTTTGATTTTTGAGTGGAGCTGCCAATAACAGTTGTCGGAGATTTGCAGCAAATACTTTGATGGCAGCGGTTTCTGCTTCTTCTGTCAGACTTTTCCGAATTTCTCGTTCTACTGCCGGAAAGAGCAGGCGTTGAAAGGCATCTTCTGCGGCTGCCTGTACCAGTTGGGCACTGGCACTTTGATTTTTCACATATTTTCGTACAACAATGGCAGCCCCTTTGCCCTCTGGCAGTTGAATACTTACTTTGAGGGCATTTTCCTGTTCTCCTCGGTTGATGGCAAGGATTCGGTGTCCGGCAAGTTTTTCCATGGGAGACTGAAAGGCGTAGTAATTTCGATAAGGGGTTTCAGCCGTATCATCCACAGCACGGGCATACAATGTGCCGCTCAGCATGGTAAACCGCCGCATTTGTTTCCGCAAGGCGGCATCGTTTGCCATTTCTTCTGCTAAAATATCCATTGCACCCTGTAGGGCAGTTGTTGTGTCTGGCACATCTTGTTCCGGCTGGACAAAAGTAGTGGCTGCTGTTTCCGGCTGAAGATCTGGCTTTTGTTCCATCAGCAGACGGGCAAGTGGTTCCAATCCACGGGCAATGGCAGCAGAGGCTCTTGTTTTTCGTTTTGGGCGGTAGGGGAGATAGAGATCTTCTGTTTCTACCAACGTTTTCGCTGCTTGAATTTGCTGTTCGAGTTCTGGTGTTAATTTTTCCTGTGCGGCAATGGCAGTTCGGATTTCTTCTTTTCTCTGTTCCAGTTTCCGCAGGTATTGCAGACGGGTATCCAGCTGCCGCAGCAGCTGGTCATCTAGAGAACCTGTTGCTTCTTTTCGGTAACGAGCAATAAAAGGAATGGTTTTGCCGTCATCCAGCAGGGTAATGGTGTGTTCAACCTGTTCTTTTCGCAGATGAAATTCTTCTGTTAAAATATCAATGATTTGCAAGGGAAAACCGCCTCCTAAACTTTTCATATCAATTGATTATAACATAAAAATGAATGTCTTGCAACCCAAAAATGCCCCTTCTGCGGAAGGGGCATTTTGAGAATCTATGAAAACGGTGTAACGAACATTTGTAGGAGGACATTGTTCGTTGTTGACCGGAAATGTAATCAAAGAGAAAAAGTAACTGACACAGCTTGCAAATTTTCTGTTTATTTGATTTCCAGTCGTCTGGATGCTGGTATAGCTGGCCGTTTTTTCGGCAGAATCATATAGAGAATACCATTTTTGTATTCTGCCTCAATTTTTTCTGCATCAATACCGGAAATATCAAACCGCCGCTGATATGAATTGTAAGAACGTTCCCGACAAATGTAGGTTGCCTTATTTTTTTCCAATTGTTCTTGACTGTGTACAGCGGACAAAATGAGTTCTTCGCCGTTTACATCTAGTTGGATGTCACCCTTTTCAAAGCCTGGCAATTCGGCTTCCATGATATATTTGTCATCTTCTTCCCGAATGTCGGTTTTGAAGCTGCAAACTTCTGTATTGTTGAAAAAATTGTGGTCAAAATCACGGAATGGGTCAAGCAAACGAAATGGATCTCCTGCAAATGTTGTCAAGCCATACATAATAAATTCCTCCTGTTTTAGGGTAAAATGAATGATGATTTTTTGTTTTATGATGCAGTCCTCCATTCAGAGGACTGCATCAGGTGGAAAAAGGGAATGTTTATTTCACTTCCAGCCGTTTGGAAACGGGTGCTTCTGGTTGCTTCTTCGGCAGGATTACATACAAAATGCCATTTTTGTATTCTGCTTCGATCTGATCAATATCAATGCCAGACAGGTCAAAACTTCTTTGATAGGATATATCAGAACGTTCCCGACGAATGTAGTTTTTCTTTTCGTCTTTTTCTTCGTTGTCGGTGTGATGTTCTGCTGTCAGCTGTAAGCGATCTTCCTGTACATCCAGATGAATTTCCTCTTTTTCAAAGCCCGGCAACTCGGTTTCCATTACAAACTTGTCGCCCTCATCTCGAATATCCGTTTTGCAGCTGGTCATGTTTGTGGTGCCGGCAAAAAAGTCGTTTTCAAAATTGTGAAAAGCGTTCAATAAATCAAGGTGCTTCTTTTCAAATGGTGTCATGGTATACATAAAAATTCCTCCTTTAAAAGCAGGTTTTCCTGCATGGGTGTTCAGTGGCTGTTTTGGAATCTTCCAGCAGCCTATCTGCTGCTGTTCGGATTTTGGTTGCTATTTTTTTGATTCCATTCCATTGGTCTCATTCCTTTCTTTCATTGTCCTTATGATACTGCTCTTATATGAAAGATTTGCGATAGTATTGTGAAAAACGGATGAAATTTAGCACTCTATATAAATGAGTGCTAACAAAATCGGATGGTGAGTGCTAATCCGACCGATAAAAAGCAGCGTCCTCCCTGCATCAGCAAAGAAGACGCTGTTTTGGTTTTAGATAAAAAGATTATACATCTCAGTTTTGTGCAAAGATAGCTAGTCGTTCCCACAGTATGATGTCAACGACATTGATCTTATCATCCTGATTCATATCTGCATGTTTTCCCTGTTCTGCGTTCAAAGTTTCCTTTCGGATCAGGTATTTTTGCAGCAGAACTAAGTCATTTAATCTTACATTGCCATCCAAATCAAGATCGCCCAGTTTAATATTTGGATCGGTAGTTGTCGTAGTAGTTTCTGTCGTTGTTGTACTTGTTGTTGTGGCAGTGGTTACCTTTGGTTCTACATCATCAATGACAGAGTAGAATGCCGGTTTTGCTTGGAATTTTTCATCGAACAACAGCGGTACTCTGCTTGCACGCCAACTCTGATCATCGGTTACGCCCCAGAGAACAACCGCAGAAATGCTGTCTGCATACTCTACGTAAATATCGAAAATATCGCTGTATAGTTGTGCCTGCTTTTCCAGACCTGCTTCCGAGGTATCCGAAGTGGTGATGTCTAATTCTGTTACCTGAATATCCAAGCCAGTTGAAGCGAATTTGTCGATGGCTTTCCGATAGGCAGAAGCAGTCGGATAACCAACATCCAAGTGAGACTGCATGCCAATTCCGTCAATCAAGCCCTTTTCTTTGAGTTCCATTGCCATGTTGTAGATGGCAGTGGTCTTGCCAGTTTCGTATTCGTTGTAGTCGTTATAATAGAGTTTGCAGCCAGCTGGTGCATACTTTCTGGCATACTCAAATGCTGGTTCAATGAACGAGTTGTCACCGAAAATGCGAACCCATGCGGAACTGTTGGGGTTTTCGGATTTGCTGGAGCCAGCTGCACGAGGTGCCCCTTGGTCCGTCCAAGCTTCGTTGACAACGTCCCATGCATAGAATTCTACATCTGGATACTGGGTTGCCAGACCTTCCATGACATTCTTAATATAGTTTTCCATTCTTTGGAGCATGGTATCCTTGTCCACCCAATCGCCGTCGTCTGAGAAGCCTTCCTTGAAGAACCAGTCTGGTGTCTGGCTGTGCCATACGAGGGTATGGCCACGGACTGGAATCTTATTTTCTGCACAGTACTTCAACAGAGCATCTGCTTGTGCAAAGTTGACCTGTGGGTTGACATTGTCACCGTTTGCCTGTGAAGCAGCCTGATCCAAGACACAGTCTGGTTTCAGTTCATTGCCAAATGTCATGCTTTCGTTGAAATGTTTTTCTACCAAATCCATAAAGGATGGGGACGTCAGATTGGAAGCCATGATGGCTGTTCCAATTTTGAAGTAGCCGCTGTAGACATCTTTCAGAGAAGCGATGTCATCCTGAATTGGGATAACAGCTGCTTCGGAAAGGGTGAAGTCATCAATGTACATATCAGCACCATCATTGCATTCAAAATAGATATAAACATTGGTAACATTATCTGAAAAACTGAATTTGATATTGGAAAATTCTACCCAATCGCCATTGGAAACGCCAGAAGATAAGTTACTAAATTGACGATCTCCGTTGGCATCTGTGTATTCCATGCTGAGTTTAATATTGTTATACCAAGATGTCATAGCGTATGCAGAAATCGTGTATTCTTTGTTTGGCTCACAGATGTCATCTAATGACAGTTGGGGTCCCTGCCAGCCCTTTGATCTGTCGGTCATATACAGAGAAGAAGTTCCGCTGTGTGCCTGTGCAGTGGAGAGAGAAATCGTACCAATACCGTCTCTTCCAGTAAACGGTATTGCTGCACTGCTGTCTTCAAAGTCAGAACTGTAAATAATGGCTCCTGCTTCGACATCTGCTGCGGTAACAGTTGCAAATGGAATTGAAGTTCCAAGCAGCACTGTACTCAATAATCCGGCAAGGAGTTTTTTTGTTGTGTATTGTTTCATAAAAATGTCCTCCCATAACGTTTAAGATGATAAAGAACGAATGCATAAAATGTTCTTTTATGATTCTGTTTGCAAGATTCGTAACAAAATCAGACAAATACAGTATACCATATTTTTTCTAAAATGTAAATACTTTTATTTGAAATCGGCTTGTTTTTTGTTAAAAGTGACAGTAGATAAGCTAAAAAATATAGCAAGCTGCACAAAGGTCAGTAATCTATGGTACAGCGTGAGATGGGAGATGTCACCAATTTTGGAGTTCCTGCATATGTTGCAGTAGATGGGTTGTACGCTCTGTTTGCAGAGCCGCCATCGAACAGTGGAAAAAGTGAGGGGTTTTTATGCAATCTGATATGCAATTTGACTTTTTGCAGGATGCGGCATGGAATCGGTTTCATTTATTAGAAGATGCACCGACTTCCAAGATGACTTCATCGTTGCCGGAGGAAATGCCGATTGCGATGGCATATGTGCCGTATCAGCAGTGGGATACAGTAGATACAGCGGAAGAGGGGTTCCCAAAGGGAACTATTTTTCCACAGCTGTATAAACCATTTTGTCCGGGAGGTGCGTCACATGCATGAACGGAAGATGCTGTTACAGAGTATTCAGCAATGTGACTTTGCACTCTATGAGTTACAGTTATACTTGGATACGCATCCAAACTGTAAACGGGCAATGGAACAGTACCGTAAGCATTTAGAAAAGAAGAAAAAAGCAGAAAAGATGTATACGGAGAAATATGGCCCGATTCAGCCGTATCAGTCGAATACAACAGAACGTTGGGACTGGACAGATGCACCATGGCCGTGGGAACGGGAGGCGAATTGAAATGTGGGTTTATGAAAAAAAATTATCATATTGAACTTATACATATAAATAAATGAAAAAACCGCTCCTCCAGATTGCGACTCTAGAGGGGCGGGTTCATGTATTCGTCTGCCTATTGGACGGTCAGCGAATCTGCTATTATGATAACACAATTGTCGTGTCGAATATTGTCATTTTCTGCGGTTAAGAAAAAATTTTTTTCAGGGCTGCGTATCAACTCAATTTCTTATCGATATTCGCCACATGTTCTAAAATCTGTTTCAGTGTGTCGGGATTGTCGGAGCTGCCGTTGTCGGATTTGTCGCTTTTGTCGGAATCGCTGGCAGAAGTGAATCCATTCAGCCCTGCTTGCTTGATGATAGTTGGATAATCCTTATATGCATAATCCAAATCCACATCTCCAGAAATGCCATCAATTTTTCCCGTCCAGCTATATTGCCACAATCCATATGTACCAGAATAATCTGTCTTACTTACACCAATGTGGGAGAGAAAAATATCATATCTGGATTTGATACTGTCACTCAGGTTATGTTCCAGTGCTGACTTAAAGGTGTAGATAGCTGCATAATATCCTGCAGCTTCGATTGCATCACAGAACGCTTTGCACAGTGCATCCGCATTTTGCAGGCTGTCTTTTTCTTCGATATCAAAGGCAACGGGATATTCAAATTGTTTGCCTTGAATAGTGTCCAAACAAACATGTGCTTCTCGTTTTGCTTCAGCGGCAGTAGTTGCGTAGCTGTACCAGTAAACGCCGATTGGAATCCCCAGCCGTTTGCATTCGCTGTAATTGCGTGCAAACTGCTCATCTACCTGGCTGTACTCTCTTCCGTATCCGGCACGGAGAATGGCAAAATCTACTTTCCCAGACGCTTTGACTTTTTCCCAGTCAATTTTGCCTTGTGCATAGGAAACATCAATACCTTTTGCAACACTTTTTGCGGCATTTGATACGCTATTATCCTGTTTTGATACGCCATAATAGCTATAAAAATCATCCGTCACCGTGCCATTCCCATATACTTCATCGCCCAGCCACCGATAGCCCGTATTTCGCACGTCCACGTGCGTATAGATGTAATCGCTGGTGATATTGGCGATTCCTGTAAAGCCCAAATCCTGAGCCTTGCAACAAACAAGCTTACTACTGATTGGCTTTCCATCCTGCCCGTAGCAGCAAATGTCCGCAGCCGTGCCTTTGGTATGCTGACCGCTGCTTGTACCACCAACCGCCTTGTCATGCTCTGGGCAGCGGTAGCCACTTGTCACAATGATTTTGCTACAGTTCAGAGCGGTATAAAGAGATTCCAGCTTGTCGACCAATTCAGAAGTGAGTAGTGTTTCATGAGATTTTCCGCAGCTGCACCGAAATTCTCGTGCATTGAAATGTGGGGAAAGTTGGGTACTATCGTTATAATCATAATGATTGACTGGCATAATATCATCCTTTCATAAAAAATATTTTTAGAAAAATTTGAAAAAACACTTGACAGCCACCAAAATGTGTGGTATAATAGAATCATGGAAAGGGGGTGAAAAACATGAGAATGCCAAATAAAAAAGAGCTTCTCAAACTGCTGGACACAGTCGAGAAGCTCACAATCAAAATCATTTCCATTGTCGGATGGGTGAAGATTCTGATTGATGTGATTTTCAGCTAAATGCTGAACGGCTGTAAAGCCGGGGAGGGCGAAAGCCTTCTCCGCTTTACGGTTATATTATAACATGGCTTCTCATAAATGTCAATGCGTGATACAGCGAAAATTATTTTTAAAGTGGTTGAAATTATGGGACTTTTGTTCTTTCTGTTTTACCTGATTTCTTCCATTGTAACGGATGTGGTGAAATGAATCTAAGAAAAATCAGAAAAGAAAAAGGGTATTCTGTGCCGAAGTTGTCCGCTTCGGCAGATGTACCGGTTCGCACAATTGAAAACATTGAAAAACGGAATCAATGTACAGTTGCAAACGCCATCAAGCTTGCCGATGCCCTCGGTGTCACACTGGATGAACTTTGCAGAGAGAACCCAGAACAAAACGAAACCGAATAACCCGATGCCGTCCGGCAGCCTTTACGCTGTCGGGCGGTTTTTACTTCTCCTTTTTCTGT
>JAUNJC010000174.1 GCA_030523195.1 Oscillospiraceae bacterium | reverse complement strand
TTCTTTTTCCATACTCTTATTTTATCACTTTTTTTCTATGAACACAAGCTCTCATCATATTCTGCACCTTCTTCCTTGTGAATCTGAATCGGTGATGCCGCATTTGTGTAAGCAGCGTCTTCTATATCACTTCCGTCACAATATTGCTTACTTCTATAAACAGTATCGCTTTCCGTCATTCTTGGCAAATCGTCAGTCCCGATTTTCTGCCCCCAGACTTGTGTAGTCTGGTCTTTCTGTCCCTTCTGTAACAGATAGGCTACCTCTCCGCTTGCAAATTGCTCTGCGGTTTTGCCGCCATCCTCCGTCTGGCTTTCAGAAAGATAATAGCAATTACTTCCACCGGTTATGTTGTATCTCGTTGCATCTGTTCCATCAGCACTTATTTTCCCGGTGCTATAGCAGTTAGTTCCTTCAGATATACCGTATGCTGCTGCGTTTGTTCCATTAGCACCTATTTCTCCAGTGTTATAACAGTTAGTTCCTCCAAATATACCATATGCTGTTGCGTTTGTTCCATTAGCACCTATTTCTCCAGTGTTATAACAGTTAGTTCCTCTGGATATACCATGTGCTGCCGCATTTGTTCCCTCAGCACTTACTTTTCCGGTGTTAGAGCAGTTAGTTCCATTAACGATACCGTATGCCTCTTCTCCGATTATTGTTCCGGCATTAGAACAGTTAGTGCCTTCAAATATACCATATGCTGCTGCATTTATTCCTTCAGCACTTACTTTTCCGGTGTTAGAGCAGTTAGTTCCATTAACGATACCGTATGCCTCTTCTCCGATTATTGTTCCGGCATTAGAGCAATCGGAAAGCGTGCCGTCATTATAAGCAGCAATACTGGAGCTGCGGCCGCTTGATTTTATATAATTATCCATTAAATTTACATTCTGTACCGTGCCGCCAGAACCGATATAGCCAAACAAACCATAATCGCCATTGTCAGTCGTGTTACTATACAATCCACTGATTGCGTAGTTCTGACCGTCAAATTTACCGATGTATGAATTAGAGTCATTGCCAATCGGCGTCCACTGTCTAAAATTGACACCATCGCCATTCAAATTGCCATTCGCATCCAGCACATTTTCATTGATCACAATGTCATTCATCAAAATTGCATTTGCTGATGTGTTACCATTGTTGACATACTCTGCAAACCAGTAAAGCTGTCCTGCGTTGAAAATCTCATATACGCCGTCTTCATTTAATGTTGCCGGCTGACATCTGCCGCAATTTGAGCAAAAACCGTTTATATATTCAATTTTTTCAATATTGTAGTAGCCCTTTTCTAAATCAATACACTCACATGTTCCTGCGGTTGCATCTACATAATATACAGGATAAGCAGACGCCAGCCTCGGCAATTCATCCGTACCAATTTTCTGCCCCCAGACTTGTATGGTTTGGTCTTCCTGTCCCTGCTGCAACAGATAGGCTACCTCACCGCTTGCAAACTGTTCTTCCGTTTTGAATGTGGTGCCATCATTTCCATCTTTTTCGCTGTCTGCAAGATAATAGCAGTTGTGTAATGTAGCCTGCGTACTATTATAATCTGTAATGCCAGTACCATTTACATTAGAGGAATTACTGTTGTAGCAATTGCTGATTGTTCCATAATTACGACCTGTAATCCCACCTGCACGAGATTGCTCGCTAATTACTTTTCCAGTATTATAGCAATTGGTTATAGTTCTCACATTTTTGCCTGCAATGCCGCCAGAATGAAGATAACTGTTTGAACCGATTATTGTTCCTGCGTTATAACAATTATGGATCGTGCCGCTATTATAACCTGTAATCCCACCTACTAAAGACTCTGCACTAGAATCGCCCTTATCTATAGATTTTATATAACTATCCTCTACACCTACATTTTTTACAGTGCTTCCTGAATCTATCCATCCAAACAAACCGCAATATTGATATGTGCCACTATTAAGATATAATCCACTGATTGTGTGACCCTGACCGTCAAATGTACCTTTATAGCGTGTGTTTTGGGAATATCCAATCGGTTTCCACGCTTTAAACTTTGAACTATTACTATTGAGATCGCCATTCGCATCCAGTACATTTTCGTTGACCACAATGTCATTCGTCAGGACTGCACAAATATTCTTTTCTGCATTATTGATCTTTTCTGCAAATGCATACAAATCATCTGCATCTGAAACTTGATAGGGGTTTTCTGACGTTCCATCACCCAGAAGTGTTCCTCCTGCTGCGACTACAATATCCTGCGGCAGAAGAATCAGCATGGAAAGCATCATCATTATCGCTGCTGCAAATGATATGACTCTGTTTGTTGTTTTTGTTTTCATAAATGACCTCCTTTTATTAATTGCTTCTTACGATTACGAAATCACTTTAGGTAATTTATATCATATTACATCACTTCACTTCCTTTCCAAATAATAATTTTTGCTTCCATTCAAGCTTTCTTTTCCGCAATTTTCTTACCGTCTCCCGAAATCGAATTTCCTCAAGGGGACGGACAATAAAATCAAAAATGCGTGTTCGTATTGCCATGCCTGCAAAATAGGGATCATTTGTAATCCATATCACAAACGTACCGTCAAACATTTCCCGATAATTGTAAACGAGTTCCATGCCCAATGCACCATCTACGTCAATTACAACAATATCATACTTATGTTCCAAGTGGTAGTCACCATCCAGCTTACCAAGTTCCACTATTGTTTCTGGCAACTCATCTACAAATATTCTCGAAAGCATTTCATATTCCTGTACACTCTTTGTAAAAACAACAGCGTCCATTTTGTATGTCCTCCTTATCTCAATAGTAAAAAATTAAATTGTTTATGGAATTTTTTTCATTTCTTATATGATTTTATCATGACTTTCGGAAAAAAACAAGACTTCTGGCAAGAACGTCAATTTTCTGGCAAGAACAACATGGATTTTTTCCATCAGAAATTGACGAATTTGAAAAAATTCTTTTTTTGTGTTATACTATTATTATGTGATGAACCTTTATACAAATCGAGGTGTGATTAACTTTGAAAATAGCTTTAGTGGATGATGAACAAGCGTGCATAGATGAAATGTGCCGTCTCTGTGTCAATTTTGGGCAATCCAATGGATATCCTATAAAAATAGTCCCATTTGACAGCGGTGAGGCATTTCTTGCAGCATTTGACAACGGTGACTTTGATCTCGTATTTATGGATATATACATGAAAGGTATGAACGGAATCGCTGCTGCACTGGAAATGCGTCAGAGCTTGTGTTCATAGAAAAAAAGTGATAAAATAAGAGTATGGAAAAAGAAT
>JAUNJC010000029.1 GCA_030523195.1 Oscillospiraceae bacterium | reverse complement strand
TGATCGTAAGTATGGCTGCCAATTTCACACCCCAATGCTGCTGCACGTTTGATATATTCTCCCGTATAGGTATTAATATTTTCCCCAACCACAAAAAACGTGGCATGTGCATTATTTTGCTCCAATGCATCCAAAATGGTGGCTGTATGTTCGCTTGGTCCATCATCAAATGTCAGTGCGATCATTGGCTTGTTCGGATCAATATTCGCATCATAGTCAATAAAAGGTGCATACAAATTTGTTGTAGTGGTGGTCATAGTTGTTGTCGTTGTTTCAGATGTCATAGTTGTCTCTATTGGAACTGTTTCGGTTGCCATCGCCATAACGGCATCCGATTTTCCTTGCAGCGTCGCAATTTCCTCAGGATTGTTCACACGAGTGCATCCACTGCACACCCCGATTACAGCCATAAATCCACAAATGGTTTTCCAGTATTGGTGTTGCATGTTTTTATTTCCATCTCCTAGTCTTTCTCCCCGTCTAAAACAATGTCTTCTTTTTCTCTCACATAACTGACGGCTTATCCTTATACAAAAATATGTCTATTTTTTAGGGATATAATTTTATTTTTGAAACAAGATCTGCTGTCATTTCACCAAATAAGGCAAAATCATAAACAGTACACAGACAGATATAAAAGAATTGTTTCAGTATTTTCCATTTTATCATAAAAAATCCTTTTTGTCAACCGATTTTTCTGTATCATTATTGTATATTCTGGCATACATTGTAGTTTCTTTTTAGATTCTATTATCAATTTGACTTTTTTTCGCTTATGTGCTATAATGATAAAAATCATATGATCTGATCGTTGCTTGACCATATGGCAGATTTGCAACCGTTTCTGAACCGAAAAACAGATTTCGCCTTGCATCCAAAATAAACACCCCGGAGGAAACAGCATGAATATTGTACTCTATGACATGCGTCTACCCGATGTCTCTATACCAGATGCCATACCGGACACGCTCTATATCCGTACAAAGGGAACGGTCATACGAAATGCAAATAACCTACAAATGACATATGACAGTATTCTCTCCTTTGACACATGGTTTGGCTGTTTCGACTATATGCAGTGGCGAAAAAATACCATTGTTACAACACCAATTGCCTGTTTTCAGATAAAAGGTACAATGTTAGTACAGTGTTTGATTTATACAGAAAACGGTGTATCTATGCTCTATGAGCAGACTGTAACAGGAGATGGCATCCATCCACAAGTATTTCCCTTTTCCCTCTCAAATCTGCCAGAAAACGGATTTCTATATTTTCAGCTTCAGGCTAAATCAAAAGTCTGTCAATTTTTACGTGGCTATTATCTGGCTGATGTCCCTGCATGCTCCTCTGTGCAGTTAGCGGCTGTCATCTGTACCCATCAACGAGAAGAATGGATTTCTCGCACCATACAACAGCTTTTTGAATGGCAAACAACACACCATCCGCTTCCACTGACTGTCTTTCTCATTGACAATGGACAAACATGGACAAAAGAAAAGTTACCCCAAAACGAACAGATCCGCTTATTCCATAATCAAAATACCGGTGGCAGCGGCGGTTTTACCCGTGGCATACAAGAGGCATTACAAGAAAAAGAAAATACGCATATTTTACTGATGGATGACGATATCATTGCTGACTGGAATGGCATCGCTCGAACCATCGCATTTCTCTCTGTTTGCAAACCAGAATTACAGGAAACACTTACTGTTGGTGGAACGATGATGGACATCATGCAGCCATCTATTCAATTTGAAGCAGGTGCATTCTGTAAAAATCGCTGCCTAACAGGTTTGCAGTCACAAGCTGACCTAACAGATGTAAATGCTCTACTCGCACGTATGACACCATTTCCAACAAATTATGCAGCATGGTGGGCGTGTTTTCTGCCAGTTGCTGCGGTAAAAAAAGCTGGTCTGCCGATGCCGTTTTTTATTAAAATGGATGATGTAGAATATGCCCTGCAAATGCACCAAACAGTTGTCATGATGACTGGTGTGTGTGTTTGGCATGAAAATTTCTATTTGAAATATGCACCATGGAATGAATATTATATTACCCGAAATGGCAGTATCACCTATGCAATGCATGGACAGGCAGGCACGTCACTCTCTGTTGCAAAAGAACTTTGGCATACTGTTCTGCGTTTGCTTTTATTGTATCGGTACGATACAGCAGATTTCGTACTGCAAGGGTATCGTGACTTTTTGCGTGGTTGGTCTTGGCTGGCAAAAACCAATGCAATACAGCTTCATCAAACATTGCTACAACAACAGAATTCCGGAACAGAACAATTCTCTATAGACAGCAAAAATATTCCAACAAATATTCCACAGATTTCATTTTTTCATGCTACTACAAAAGACTGTAAAAAGCAAAAGGCTGTTTTTTTATTTCATCCTTTTACAAAAAAAGGAATGTTGGCAACACGAAATAACCGCCGATTTTTCCGTGCCTTATGGCATATGATAGGAATTTCTATTCAAATGGTATTCACTTATCGCCGAACTGTTCGAGGCTATCAAAAACACCGTGAAACGCTTTGCAGTGATACGGCATGGCACAATCGCAACGGAGAAAAAATCATAAAATAAATTTCTATGGGATGCCGCATTTTCATTGTTGACAAATGCCATCAATTATAATATAATAAAAAGAAACATTGTATTTTTGCTTTGGTTTTGACATACTGCAAACTGTGAAAAATGAAGTTTCCATAGCTTACAGGAAAAAGAGAGGAGTCATTTATATGAACAAGCAACGAATTTTTGCTACAATACTTTCTACTGCGGTATTGAGTGCAATGATTGGATGTGGACAGAAAAATGAAATTGATCAGTCTGTTCCAGATACGATTATCGAAATCGCCAAAACCACTTCCGCTACTTCTATCACTTCCAATACCCCCTATCAAACAGCATCCAGTACAGCTAGCAGCAATGTCAGCAATACCAGTTCGATTTCTGCGAGCAGTTCTGTTTCCACTACAACGGCAGTAACAACAATTCACTATGCCGGTAATCCCAATTTGACAGTTCGGAAAACCGCAGAAGTGATTCCAGAAACACAGCCGGCTACACAGGTACTCGCTACCACTGTTACAACGGTTCCGGCAACAGAGGTTTCTGTTACCGAAGCACCTACAGAAGCACCATCGGAGCAAACCGTTACAACCATTGGCTCGCTGGTTGCACCAAATGGAATGTTTACAGCAGAGGATATGCGGTTTACCTTTGATGGCATTTCGATTCAGCCAGGAGAAGACAGTATGGCATTCCGCACGGCAATGCAGGAAAAGGGTATCCTTTCTACAGAATGGGTAGATGGCTTCCCGTTTATTTCCTATGATGAACTTGGAATCAAATTAGAATTAATTGGTGACGGATTGGGCACAAAAGCAATTACCATTTCTGGAGCGACCGTTGCAACAGAAAAGGGAATCCATGTAGGATCTACACCAGATGAAGTAAGAGCTGCCTATGGCAGTGTCTATGAACCAGTCAACGGCGGAGCAATCTATCGCTATCTGTTCGACAGCAATGGAGATGGCGAAAATGATTATCAATTGGATATTACATTTGATGGCAATAGCCTCGTCAGTGAAATCACCTACTGTTGTATTACAATCGGATAATTTTATAACATCGCCACAAATGAGAGGGCAGCTTGCAAAATACAAGCTGCCCTCTTTTGTATTTTTCTATCAACAAATGGTTTTATGCCTGTTTCAGCATATCCAGAATAGCATTTTTCGGAAGTGCTCCTACATTCTGTGTGATAACCTTACCATCTTTCAAAACCACCAATGTTGGAATACTCATGACACCAAATTTTTGTGCCAATTCCGGCGATTCATCTACATCCACTTTGCAAATCTGATAATCCTTGTTTTCCTCTGCAATTTCATCTACCAACGGTGAAACCATCCTGCACGGTCCACACCATGTCGCATAGAAATCAATTAAAACTGGCTTGTTGACTTGCAAAACTGCTGTTTCAAAATTCTCATTTGTTACCTTGATAACTGCCATTTTCTTCATCCTTTCCTGTGGTATCTTTGTACTTGTAGTAGAGCATACAGTGACAGTAACCCTCAAAATCTGGATCAGCAATCTGTGCACGAAATTCCTTGCAAATACATTTGTATTCTTCTGTTCGTTCCATATGGCAAGGACAGTATCCGTCTTTTTTCTTGAGTCCCTCTTTGATTGCTTTGACCAATTCTGTATCTGCATTCAGTCGAACACCCATGCTGTCTACGCTCCATTTCATTGGATTTTATTTTTATTATCATACAATAATCCGTAAGAATTTTTCAAGTGTTTTCTGTGTCTTTTTTATCTTTTCCGCATGGTTTTCATTTTTTTTAAAGCGATTCTTTACTGATTCGGTGTAGAAACAACAGAAATTTTCTTTGAAAATGCCTGTTTGCCGGCATAATGTGCCGTTCCTAACAAGGAACGGTCAATTCGTAGCAGTCGATTGTACTTTGCCACACGTTCTGTTCGACAAGGTGCACCGGTTTTAATTTGTCCTGCACACATTCCAACGGCAAGGTCGGCAATGGTTGTATCTTCTGTTTCCCCTGAACGATGTGATACAATTGCAGTATAACCGGCATGATGTGCGGTTTGGATGGCAGAAATTGTTTCGGAAACGGTTCCAATCTGGTTCAGCTTAATCAAAATGGAATTGCCACACCCCATCGAAATACCCTTCTCTAAGCGTTTCTGATTGGTAACAAACAAATCATCTCCAACTAGCTGTACCCGATTTCCAAGCTGTGTGGTCAGTTTCTTCCAACCTTCCCAGTCTTCCTCGTCCAAGCCATCTTCAATGGATGCAATCGGATACTGCTTGCAAAGTGTCTCCCAATGTGCAATTAATGCATCTGTTGTATAAATTTTTTCAGACTTTGGCAACCGATAACCATTTTCATTTTTCCATTCACTGGAAGCTGCATCCAATGCCAATACAAAATCAGAGCCTGCACGATAGCCTGCCTTTTCAATTGCCTTAAGGATCCATTCAATGGCAGCCGTATCGGTTTCCAAATCCGGTGCAAAACCACCTTCATCACCGACCGCTGTCGAATAGCCAGCTTCCCGCAAGAGTGCAGCCAATGCATGATATACCTCTGTACACCAGCGAAGTCCGGTACAAAAATTCGGAGCACCAACCGGCATAATCATAAATTCCTGAATATCGACTGTATTGGCCGCATGAACACCGCCATTTAAAATATTCATCATTGGAACAGGCATCGTACGAGCTGCCGTTCCCCCTAAAAACTGAAACAACGGCATACCATGCTGCGTAGCAGCTGCCTTATAACAAGCAATGGAGGTTGCCAAAATCGCATTTGCACCAAAATGCGATTTTTCCGGTGTGCCATCTGCTTTTCGCATCTCTTCTTCCAAGACAAACGGATCATCAATTTCTCTCCCTGACAGCGTTTCACATAATGCTGTATTGACTGCATGAACTGCCTTTGTCACACCCTTTCCATTATAACGCCGCTTGTCACCGTCCCGTAGTTCCAGTGCTTCATACGTTCCAGTAGAGGCACCGCTTGGTGCAATGCCTCTGCCACGCACACCATTCTCTAAAAACACTTCTGCTTCTACGGTTGGATTTCCTCTTGAATCCAGCACTTCCCGTCCCACAATTTTCTTGATTTTCATATCGGTTTCCTCTCTTTCTATCTATTGTTATAGATAGAATACCCGATACCATCTCGAATTATACAGTGAGATTCTGAACAATACCCCTCATGTTCTTGGTCTAATTAGGGCATTTTCATTTGTTCCGCTTTGTGCAATTCATCTCTAGCATTTTGCAGCATCAATTCACTTGGGGATTCTCCTCCCATAATACGAGCAATTTCCTGTACCCGTCCTGCAAAATCCAGTGGTGTGACACGCGTTACTGTACGTTCCTGTTCCACTTGCTTTTCAATCAGCAAGTGATGATTTGCCATCACGGCAATTTGCGTTAAGTGCGTAACACATAATACCTGTCGATTTCTAGCAACTTCTTTCAATTTCATACCGATTTTCTGAGCAGCTTTTCCACTGACACCAGTGTCAATTTCATCAAAAATCAGAGTGGGTATCTGGTCACGGTCTGCAATGACACACTTTAATGCCAGCATCATACGGGATAATTCCCCACCGGATGCAATTTTTGCTAATGGCTTCGGGACTTCACCTTGATTAGCAGAAATTAACAACTCCATGCTATCCATCCCTTGAATGGTGAGCTTTCCAGTTGTATGTGCCACTTGCAACACCACATCCGGCATATTCAAAAATGCAAGCTGCTCCATGACTGCCATTGTAAAGCGTTCTGCTGCCTCCATACGCCGCTGAGATAACTGCTTTGCCTCTTGCGACACTACATCTAACAGACGATTTTTCTCTTCTAACAATGCTGAAACCGTTGCCGCATCCTGTTCCATTTGCTGTAATTGTGCTTCTGCTTCAGCTGCACGCTCTACCAACTCATCACAAGTGCACAAATAGGTTTTTGACATTTGCCGCAATGCTTCCGCTCGTTGTTGCAACTGTTGATATTGTTGTGCATTTTCCTCCAACGTTTGCATCTTATGAAACAAACTTTCTGACAAATCTGAAAGCTCCACTTTGACTGTTTGCAGCCGCTGCACCCATATCTCCTGTTCTGCTGCTTCTGCCTCTGGAAGAGCAACATTGTTCAACAATTGCTCTGCTTCTGCAACATTAGAAACGGCACTGCGTTCATTTTCTTCCAACAACTGCCATGCTGTACGAAATGCAGCAACGGCATCTTCTGTTTCCTGCAATTGCATCATTTTTTCTGCAATCTGATCTTCCTCACCTGCCTGTATTTGTAAAGCACGTACCTCTTCCAATAAGGTCTGTAAGTAAGTTTGTTTCTGCTTGCGTTCCTTTGCGGCTTTCTGAGCAAGACTGAGTTGTTTTGCGGTTTTTTGCAACGCACGAAAATGAGACTGATAGGAGTGCAGCAGCGGCAAATTTTCCCCGAACTGATCAATCATCTGCAAGTGCTGTTCTACAGAACGTAAAATCTGATTGTCATGTTGTCCATGAATGTGAATCAATCTTGCTCCCAGTTCTCGCAAAGCGGAAACTGTTGCAGTACGATGATTGATACGAGCTGTGCTGCCGCCGTCTGCCATAATTTCTCTCGTCAGCAACAATTCTCCATCCGGTGCAGACAACCCCAATTCTTCCAGACAAGATAAAACCGGTGGCTCTAAATGCGTAAACAGTGCAGAAATCACTGCTTTTTTACAGCCTGTCCGTACCAAATCCTTTGTAACACGTTGTCCTAAGACTGCATTGATCCCATGAATCAAAATGGATTTTCCGGCACCGGTTTCCCCTGTAAACACATTAAAATGCTGAGAAAATGGAATCGTTGCCTGTTCAATGACCGCCAGATTTTCAATTGAAAGCTCTGTCAGCATACAGTTTCTCCCTTCTCTTCTGTTTGCATCCAGACTGCATACTGCTTTGCAAAAATGGCGGCCTGCTCCTCCGAATGCATCAGTACAAAAATTGTATCCTCTCCTGCCAATGTTCCAACAATACGTTTATCTTGACTGGCATCTACAGCAGCACAAACTGCCTGTGCCATACCAGCACGGCAATGCAATACGGCAATTTGTCCAGCATAGTCCGTTCGTAAAATCGAATCTCTCAAAAGATGATCGGAAATCGGTGTCTGCTCCGGCAGACGGTAACAACAGACACCTGTTTCTAAATGCTGCTTCACCAGCTGCAATTCTCGAATATCTCTGGAAATGGTAGCTTGCGTTGCCAATATCTCCTGTTCTGCCAATGCTTGTAACAAATCTTCCTGTGTTTCCAGTTCTCTCTGCTGCACCAGTTTCATGATTGCGGCATGTCGTTCTTTCTTTCCCATCTCTGTACCTTCTCTTTTCCAATTTCCCCTTTTAGAGACTGCATCATTTTTCGATTTAACGAATCAAAAAATGTATTTCCGCTCATATCAATCAATGAAATTTCATGCGGAGAACGATAAATTTCCAACATATGATAAGCGTCCAGCCCAATGGGTGGTGCACCATCTGCACTGATATAGACATCTCTGATATCTTGTAATTGCAGCATGACACGCAAATGGCTTTCTGGTGAAAATAAAATAGGTCTGGCAGCAAGGGAATGCGGACAAATCAAAGTCATTTCCAAACAAGAAAATTCCGGTTCAATAATTGGTCCGCCAGCAGAAAGTGCATAAGCAGTAGAACCAGTAGGCGTACTAAACAGTACCCCATCTGCCCGATATTCTCCCAGTAACACTTCATTTCGATAAACCTGAAAATCCACCACATGTGCATACTGTCTTGCAATGGTAATGTCATTCAGTGCAGTACAGTGTTGTACAACATGACCATGTAAGTCCACCAAATCACCACACAGCAGCATTCGCTTGGAAACACGGTAATCACCTGTTTGCAGGCGTACAATTTCCTGTATTTGATGCGGTTCCAATGCTGCCATAAATCCAAGTCTTCCAGTATTGATGCCAAGCAGCTGCGTTTCTGTATGAATCAAATGACTAGCACAACGTAAAATAGTCCCATCACCGCCAATAGCAATGGCAAATTCCACCTCCTGCACCGCTTCTGCAAGCGGTGCATATTGTACAAATGCTTTATCAAAAAACAACGCCCGCAATTCAGGATCCGCAACAGGTGTCATACCACAGCTGTACAACACATCACAAACTTCTCTCGCACAGGAAAGTGCGGTGTCTTTTTTCAAATTTGGGAAAATAACCGCCTTCATGCATCAGTTCCTCCTATTTTTTATCTGCCGCCAATGCCTGTGCTACAATAAATTGTAATGAAAATGAAACAGAT
Source organism: Oscillospiraceae bacterium (assembly GCA_030523195.1). Taxonomy (GTDB): domain Bacteria; phylum Bacillota; class Clostridia; order Oscillospirales; family Ruminococcaceae; genus Ruminococcus_C. The sequence continues at coordinate 11,082 of JAUNJC010000029.1, read as the reverse complement.
TGTATCTCTTTTCCTCGTTTCACCAGAACCAAATACTCTGCATTGCCAGAACCCCCACGAATGGGAGAAGGACAGAGCATCTGTATATGCAGCCCATACCGTTCCAACGCCATACAAACAGTCTGTAAAACACGCACATGTACCGCCTTAGAACGTACAATACCATTCTTCCCCACATCTGTCCGACCCGCTTCAAACTGTGGTTTAATGAGCAGAACAGCAGTTCCATTTTCTGATAAAAAACGACAAATGTCAGGCAAAATTCGCTCCAGCGAAATAAAGGAAACATCCACTGAAAGAAAATCAATGCAATCTGGAACGGCTTCCCGCTGCAAAGTACGAATATCCGTTCCCTCCATACAAATCACACGGGCATCCTGCCGCAAAGGTTCTGCCAACTGACCATGCCCAACATCCACTGCATAAACTCTTTCTGCACCATATTGAAGCATGCAATCTGTAAATCCACCGGTTGAAGCACCAATATCCATACAAGTGCAGCCTTTTAGAGATAGCTGCTGCTGTTTCAAAACCGCTTCCAACTTCAAACCGCCTCTGCCAACATATCGCAAATCTGCACCGATTCGTACCAATTCTGCCGTCTCTTCTGTTAGTTTTGCCGGTTTTGTACAAATCACACCATTTACCTGAATTTGACCATTCAAAATTAGTGCCTTTGCACGTTGTCTGCTTGCAGTCAATCCTTTTTGCAAAACCAATAGATCTAACCGCATCATACTGGCTGCTCCTTTGCGGTCTGAAGAACTGTCTCCCGAATAGTCTGAAGCATTGCTGCCTCAGAAAGTCCAATCTGTTCCAACTGAGAAGAAATCGTTGCTTGGGGAATAAATTGCTTAGGGGCAATTCGTTGATACGCTCCATGATACCCCTTCTGCATAAGAATATCCCCTAACAGCTGCGAAATACCACCATAATAATATGCCTCTTCAAAAAAAAGAATATGTTGATAAGAACAGCACAATTCTGATATCAATTCCGGCAATGGGAAAATCTGTGTTAGTTTCAGTAAATCACAGCAAATCCCTTGTTGCTCTGCTTTTTTCTTCGCTCGATATAAATTGTCATATGTTCTGCCATATCCAATTAGCAGCACATCTGTGCGGCTTCCAGCAGTATGTGTGTAGGCTGTGTTCAATGCACTTTTATCAAAAACAGTATTATCTGCACCTCTTGGATAACGAACACATGCCAGACCGGTATCCTGATACATTGCCTGCCGCAGACAAAGTGTCAACTCATCATAACATGCCGGTGCATAAATAGTAGTACCCGGTATGGATGTCAGAAAAGAGATATCAAACAACCCATGATGGGTTTCGCCATCTTCTCCCACCACACCTGCACGGTCAATGCCCAGCACAACATGCAGCTTCCCAATCGCAACATCATGCAATAATTGATCATAGGCTCGCTGCAAAAAAGAGGAATAAACCGCAAATACCGGCAACTTACCCTGTGATGCCAAAGCTGCTGCAAATGTCACAGCATGCTGCTCCGCAATTCCTACATCATAATACCGCTGTGGATAGGTGCGGGAAAAGTACTGTAAACCAGTACCATGTTCCATCGCTGCGGTAATCGCACAAATGGAATCATCTTTTTTCGCAAGTCGCACCAATTCTTTTCCAAAAATATCCGAATAGGTATCCCTGCCAGAAATTTCGGGATTCCCAGTTTCTACATTAAAACGAGAAATACCGTGAAATTCTCCCGGATTTTTTTCTGATGGCAGATACCCTTTTCCTTTCACCGTATGCACATGCACAAAAACAGGACAGGCATAGGTTTTTGCTGCCTGTAATACCTCTTCTAGATCTTCCAAATTATGTCCGTCTACAGGCCCCAGATAAACAAATCCAAAATCCTCAAAAATCGTAGCAGAACGAAAAACTGTATCCCGTAGAGCATCTTTAGAGGATTTCAACATTTTTGCAACTGGTGCACCAATCACTGGCGTTTTTTGCAGCTTGCGTTCTACTGCTTTTTTGGTCTTTACATAATTCTCAGAACCACGAATGTTGGAAAGATATTTTGCAACAGAACCGACATTTTTAGAAATCGACATAGCATTATCATTCAAAATCACAATCAAATGATTTTTGCTCTTTCCAGCATTATTTAAACCTTCAAATGCTAGGCCACCAGTCATCGCACCATCTCCTAATACAGCAATGACATGATGGGGATTTTCATCCAACCGCATTGCCTCTGCAATCCCGCTTGCCACAGAAATGGCTGTACTACTATGCCCGCTGATAAAAGTATCATGCGGTGACTCCTCTGGCTTCGGAAAACCGGAAATTCCTTTTTCTTGCCGAAGTGTTGCAAATTGAGCATAACGTCCTGTTAAAATTTTATGCGTATAACACTGGTGTCCGACATCCCATACAAATTTATCCTGTGGGGAATCGAAGACCCTATGCATGGAAACCGTCAATTCCACAACCCCAAGATTGGAGGCAAGGTGTCCACCGTTTTTGGAAACCGTTTGCACCAAAAGAGAACGGATATCTTTACAAAGCAGCTGACATTGCTCCAAACTCAGTTTTTTTAAATGCTCTGGCAACTGCATGGAGGCCAGAGAAGGTCTTTTCTCTGACTGAACTGTGTTTTCGTTCATAACATCCCTTCTTAAGATATGATTTTCACGTCTATATTTCGGTTGTCAGGAAGGTACACTGTCTGATTGATTCAATTTTTCCGCACCAAAAGTGACCGTGTTAATGCCAATAAAAATGCAGGCTGCGGCAATGTTTCCAGAACAGCCATCGCCTTTCGAGTCAAAGCTTCTGCTTCCTGCTGAGCAGTTTCCAGTCCTAACAATGTTACAAATGTTACTTTTTGCTCTTCTGCATCACTGCCGACTGGTTTGCCCAATACCTCTGTTGTACTAGTCACATCCAGAATATCATCTACGATCTGGAATGCCAGCCCCAAATAGCTCCCATATGTATCAGCGGCAGCAATCTGTTCCTGTGTGGCACCAGCGGCAATGCAGCCCATCCGACAGGCAACCCGAATTAAGGCACCCGTCTTAAAATCGCACATAGTACGCAATTGCTCTGCGGTTACATCGGTTCTGCCTTCTTGTTCCATATCCAGTACCTGACCAGCAATCATACCATGCTGTCCACTGGATTCTGATAATTCTGTAATCAAACGGATCTTTTGTGCATCAGATAAAACTGGATCTTTTGCTAAAACAGAAAACGCCTGAAGACTCAGAGCATCTCCTGCCAAAATTGCAAGTGCCTCTGGAAATGCTTTATGACAGGACGGTCTTCCACGCCGCATATCATCATCATCCATTGCTGGCAGATCATCATGAATCAAAGAAAATGTGTGTATCATTTCAATCGCTGCTGCGGCTGGCATCGCCTGTGTTTCCATACCGCCAAACATTCGACAAAATTCCAATACCAAAACGGGACGAATCCGTTTTCCTCCAGCTGCAAGAGAATATCGCATTGCCTCTACAACAGAGGTCTTTTGCAATTTGCTTACAGCATCATTTGGCAAATATGCATTCAGAGCGGCTTCTACTTTTGCAGCATCCTGCTGTAACTGCTGTTTCATCGCTTCCTCTGTCATCATCCTTGCTGCACCTCCTTTGTAATCAAAGAAAACTGTTTTTCTGCTTCCTGCAAAGCGTTCCGGCAAGCTTCAGACAGCTGCATTCCTTGTTGATACACTGCGATGGCTTCTTCCAATGGCAGTGATTCCTTTTCCAGCTTTTCCGTCAACTGTTGCAGCTGCTGCAAATTTTCTTCAAATGTCATGTAATTCTCCTTCCTGCTCCATAACCTGCACTTGTATTGTACCTTGTGCCAGCTGAATCATCAGACGATCCCCTACTTTGACTGCTTCGGCAGACCGAATCACTTGATGTTCCTGATAAACAACAGCATAGCCATTCGATAAAATTCGAAGCGGATTATTGCTTTCTAATGCTGTCTGCTGCACTTGCAACCGCCATGCTTGCTGTTGAATCTGATGCTGCATAGCGGTTTGCAGCCTTTTTGTCAAACCTTTTTGTTGCAGCTGCAACGCCAGCAGCCGATTTTGAGGAGAATGTTGCTGTAATCGCTGCATTTGTACTTGAAGCTGCATTTGCTGTTGCTGCAATAATCTATGCAAGCCAGTTTGCAGCTGATGTCGATTTGTTTGTATGATCTTTTGCAAAACAGAAATCTGCTTTTGTGGTGCAAAATGAGAAAGTGTTTTTTGCTGTACGGCAAGCTGCGTCTGTTTTCGCTGCAATCGTAATGCCATAGCGGTTTGCATCCGTTTGCAATATCCCTGTATCTGTTGCAACAAATCCACTGCAGATGGCACAGATAATTCCGCAGCGGCAGATGGCGTCGGTGCACGCAAATCTGCTGCATAATCTGTCAACGTCTCGTCCGTTTCGTGTCCCACCGCAGAAACAACTGGAATTGGACAGTGATAGACTGCCAGAACTACTTCTTCCGTCTGAAACGCCTGTAAATCTTCCGTGGAACCACCACCCCGGCCGATAATCAAAATATCACAATCGGATTGTGCAGCTGTTTGCATGGCACAACAGATGGACTGCGGTGCAGTTTCTCCCTGTACCTGTGCTGGAAATAAACATAACTGCACCAATGGAAATCGCCTGCCAATCACTTGCTCAATGTCATGAATGGCTGCACCAGAAGCAGATGTTACGACTCCAATTTTCTGTGGGAAAGGTGGCAATGTTTTTTTTCTTGCAGCATCAAAAACACCCATGGCCGCCAATTTTTTCTTTCGCCGTTCTAAGTCCGCCTGCTGCTGTCCAAAACCGTCCGTTTGTAAATCTGTCACATATAACTGAAACGCACCATCTCGTTCATACAGCGTAGCAGAACCAGCCGCAATCACACACATGCCATCTGCAAGCGAAATCCGAATTCGATTTGCTTGACTGCGAAACAGAACAGCTTTGACACTGCTTTCTGCATCCTTTAATGTAAAATAACAGTGTCCAGAACGCTGATTGCGAACAAAACCAGAGATTTCCCCTCGCACCAGAATTCCATTCAAATGCATATCTTCCTTTAATTTAAACGTCACATAGCGGTTCAATTGCGTAACGGTTAAAATTGCCATGTTACGCCTCCTTCTGCCTGTATAGCTGCATAGATGGCTGCACCCACAGCATTGTCACAGGAAAACGCCGGTTCTGCAAAATAAACATTGCCTGCTTGTGATAACTTTTCCCGCATCCATTGATTGGACATAACACCACCGGCGTAAACAACAGGTAAATCTCCATATTGTCGTCGAGCAATGGCAGTCATTTCAAAAATCGTATCTCTCACACTCGTCAAACAATAACGTGCCACATCCGTCGGTGCAATACCTTGCTGTATCATAGACTGACAACGATTTTCTAATCCAGACAGACAGCAATTTCCATCTCGAATAACTGGCTTCGTACGATACTGCTTCGTACTGCTGGATGCCAAACGCTCCAATTCTGCACCACAGGGAAAGGATAGCTGTAACATAAGTCCAACCCGATCTATCGCCTGTCCGGCTTTCAAATCCAATGACGTACCAATTTGTTTGATTTTCAGACAAAGCATATCATCTGGCTCACAAAGTAAACAATCCGTTGTACCACCGCTAACATGAAATGCCAAAAAACGAGTTTGCAGCAGAGAAAGCATTTGGGAAGAATATAATGCTGCCAGAACATGCCCAACCTGATGAGAAGTTTCATAAATAGGAAGTCCAGCAGAAATGCCAATCATATGAGCCGCAGTTTTCCCACAAAGAAAACAAGGCATATAAGATCCCTCCACATTACGTGGACGCACTGTCACACCAATACCGCTCAAATTTTGCGGTGGATCTGGCAGCAGCATTTGCAGCACATCCGGCAACTGTCGAGTATGATGAAACACAGCATCACTCTGCCGCAAACCTGCCATACCAGCCTTTACGGGAAGTAATTTTTTCGCCTGCCGCACCTGTCCAATCTCTGTATCTAGCAATGCACAAGAGGTAGTATAATTGCTGGTATCCAGCCCCAAAAACTCACGCATGAGATTCTACACCGGTTTCCTCAGCGTGGTCACGAGCATAATTCCCCAATACACCATTGACAAAAGAAATGTCTTCCTGATAACCATATGCTTTTGCAAGAGAAATGGCTTCGGAAATGGCAGCATTCATCGGCATTTGCACATCATAACGAATTTCATACAGTGCCAGCCGCAAAATGCTCAGGTTAATTTTCGGGATTCTATTGAGTACCCGTTTCGTACTGTAGGCAGAAATAATTTCATCTAGTTCTGCCTGATGCATGACCACACCATTTACCATTTCCTTTACTGCATCGGAAATGGGAAGGTCTTCAATTTCTTCCGCAATCTGAAATAATGCTTCTGGTGTCTCCTCCTGAAATTGCATTTCAAATAAAATATAAAATGCACATTCTCTTGTTTCGTGTCTTGTCATAACGTCCTCCCTGTGCAGCCAGCTTGTTCTCAGCATTACCCTCTTTTCACATGACAACGCTGAGTCCAGTCGGCAGTAATTGATTGATGCTTTGCGAAGCAGCCTTTTTGTTATCAAACAATATCATCTGCATCGCCCTGACTGATTCTCATTATATCTTATTTTTTATGTTCCGTCAAGTAGTCTGCAAAACGGATTCCATACTTTACAGAAAAACAGGGCTGCCGCATGGTTGTCCGATGCGGCAGCCCTGTTGTATATTCCCATTATACAAATAATTGTAAAAATCGAAGGAATGCTGCCTTTCCAATGGCATCTCGCTTAAAAACTCCTGCATCACAGAGTACCTGTTCAAACACCGCCCCTACTTCTGCTTGCAAGATTGCTTCTGCATTTTCTGCACAAAATTCTGGATACCGCTGTAAAATATCTGTTGCCCAGACCGCATGTTCTGCTGTTTGCGGATCAACTGTCAAATCTGCACCACTCAACATTGCCTGCTGCAATTTTTCCAATTCCACTGCCAATCTTGCTGGTAACACTGCCAATCCCATCACTTCAATCAAACCGATGTTCTCTTTCTTAATGTGATGCAAAGCAGGATGCGGATGAAAAATGCCAAGCGGTCGTGTCTCTGAGGTACGATTATTCCGCAAAACCAAATCACACTCATAAACTGCTCCCTTTTTCCGTGCAATTGGTGTAATGGTATTATGCGGTATACCATCTGTTTCTGCAAATACATCAACAGTTGGATCACTGTACACTCTCCACTGCTCTAATATTTGATTGCAGGCATCTGACAATGCCTTACGATCTATTGATGTCAGACGAATCACTGACATTGGCCATTTCAAAATACCAGCCTGCACGGTCGAATACTTTGCCAGTGTAATTGGCGTTTCTATCGAAGCAACCGCCATTGCAAATGTATAGTGACCACCCTGAAAATGCTCATGACTTAAAATCGAACCGCCAACAATCGGCAAATCTGCATTGGAACCGACGAAATAATGCGGCAAAAAATCCAATACATCAAATAGTTTTTCAAAAATTGTATGATCCACTTTCATTGGAACGTGTGCTTCATGAAATACGATGCAATGCTCGTTATAATAACCATACGGTGAATATTGTAGCTGCCAATCCTGACCGAAGATTTTCATTGGAATCGGGCGCAGGTTCTGCCTTGCCGGATGATTGAGATTTCCTGCAAAACCGGCATTTTCTGGACAAAGCTGACATTTCGGATAAGCAGCTGCTTTTTGATTGCGTGCGGCTGCAATATCTCTCGGATCTTTCTCTGGCTTGGAACGGTTAATGGTAATATCTAGCATTCCATATTGAGATGCATACTTCCATTTTTTATCTTTTGCAATTCGACCGGCACGCACATAATTTAACTTTTGGCTAATATCATAATACCAATCTGTTGCCGCTTCCGGACTCTCCTGATAGTGTTGCCGAAACAATGCAATCATCTCATGTGGCATTGGCGTAAAAATTCCCATCAGTTTGGTGTCAAATAAATCCCGTGATACGGCGGTATCTGCAATGACACCATTGGTACATGCATAATCAATCAATGGCTGTAAAATCGCATCTATGGATTCTTCACAAAAAGAGTCAGACTCAGAAAGTTGCCAGTCTGTCAAATGCAAAGCTTCCATCAATTGATTTTGCACAACAAATTGATCTGCTTCTGTAATCAAATTCTTTTTCATTGCATAAGCAATCAAATGCTGTATTTTATTACAAATCATAGCACGTCTGTCCTTTCACTGCCTTGTTTATTTTATACAAAGAAACAATTATCAGCGTACCGCTGATGCAAATGAAAATCCACCAACTGGACGAATCCGCAGAACATAGCAGCTACCTGCACCATAAAGAGTTTCCATTTCTTTCACATAATCCTCTGTTACTTTTGTCGGTACAAATGCCTGAATGGTACCAGCAAAACCGCCGCCATGTACTCTTACTGCACCGTTCTTTCCCAAAAAGCGTTTGCTCATCATAATTCCAAATGGAATTCCCTGTTCTGTCGGTTTCCGACAGGAATAAAGATTTTGCAGTAAATTTGCAGAAGAGTCACCAGACTGTCTTACCAATTCAAAGAAAAAGTCCAAATTATCTGCTACCAACGCATTGTTTTCCAGTAAAGCACGCCGTTCTTCATCAAAGAAATGCACCGCACGCATAATAGCACGATCACTGCAAACACCATGCAGCTTCGGAATTGCTTCAAAAAATTCCCCCGGCTCTATTTCTCGCAAATATTGTTTTCCAAACTGTTCCGCAACTTGCTTCATTTCTTTTGGAATGCTAACATAATCTTCTGTCAAATCTGCATGACTACCCTTGGTATCCGTAATGCAAATGTGATAACCAGCCTGCTCGAAATCCAGATTATGTTTCTGAATTTTTGGATTTTCTACATCCGCAAAGTCAATATAAACAAACCCACCAACAGAACTTACCATCTGATCCATCAAACCGCTGCCTTTGCCGAAATATCGGTTTTCCGCATACTGTCCAATTTTTGCAATCTCAACTGCACCAGCATTGCCGCCATTATCATGCTGATCAATAATTGTACCAAGTAATACTTCAAATGCCGCTGAAGAAGATAAGCCGCTGCCACTTAATACATCGGAAGTGGTATACGCATCAAATCCAGAAACTGTCACACCCATCTCTTGAAAGCGTGCCACAATACCACGAATCAAAGAAGAAGATTTTCCCATCTCAGACAAATGCACGCTAAGGTCTGTCAATTCTACAATATCCTGCGGATAATTTGCAGATTTTAAACGAATGACCGGTTCGTCATGAAAGGATACAACCGCAATCGCATCCAGATTGACTGCGGCTGCTAATACACAACCATGTTGATGATCTGTATGATTTCCGCCGATTTCGGTTCTGCCTGGTGCAGAGTAAAGATATAATTCTTCCCCATTTGGATACAGTTTTGCAAATTCTTGAATTGCACTGATGTAACGCTGCCGCTGCTGTTCCAATACGTTTTTTGCATTGCCATACAGGAAAGACAGCTTATCATCCATTTTTCCACTTGCAAAAGATTCCATCCACTCTGTTGCCTTCATAAAATGCCTCCTTTTAAATCATTGTTTTATCATTACCATATTTGCGAAACAGAAAAAATTCTCAATCTAAAATGATTTCTTTCATTATGCTCTTCCAAGTACTCTTCCAAAGCAGCGTGCCTGCTCTGTCAAATAAATATCCTCATACGCATCGTTCAGAGAAATCAGACGATCTCCACCAAATTTCTTGATATAACCGTTTCCATTTACGAAAAAAATTCCGATTTCCCCTACATGCAGCACTTCTGTCTGTTCAACCAACACAATATCTCCATCATGATAAATTGGCTCCATACTATCTCCAGAAATCCGAAGGGCAAAATCAGCCTTTCTCGCTTCTGGTGTATCTGGCACAGAAATTTCCTCCCATGCTGCATCATCCTCCAAAAAGATTCCTGTACCAGCAGAAACACGATACAAACTGCTGCGAATCATCCGCATGGGCTTTCTCTGCTCTTGCTGCAAAGCCCGACAACGGATATACTCCTCCTCCAACACCAATGAAACCAGACGTTTCCCATGTGCATCTAGTGTTTTCAGCTTGCTATAAATTGCTTGTAGTTCCGGTAATTGTGTATGATTCTGCGTTACATTCGCCATACCCAACAAGTAATCCAGACTGACGGAAAAAAAAGCAGCAATTCGGCAAAGAATTTCGCCGTTTGGCTCTCGTGTATTTTTTTCGTAATTGTTATATGTGGTATAAGGAAGGTTTAACGCCGCAGCAACTTCTTTGACACTGTAACCACGTTCTTCCCGTAATTTTTGTAGTCGATCTTGAAACATATCCCACCTCCAACGGTGCAGCATACAAGTTAATTTTACTTGTAAATAGTATATCACATTTTTTGAAAAATGTCAATCTTTTTTTCTCAAATTGAGAAAATTAAAAAATACATCATCTTTTTTGTGATTTTGTCTCTTCTGCAACAATTCCCCGACAAAATTTAAAAAAATGTCGGGGAATGATCGTTCTTTTTTCAATTTAACATATTATTTTTCATAATAAAACAAATTCCTATCCAACTCATCCAAATACTGCAAGCAGAAATCCGGCTGCAATAGCAGAACCAATGACACCAGCAACATTCGGTCCCATGGCATGCATCAACAAGAAATTACTCGGATTGGCTTTTTGTCCTTCTGTTTGTGATACACGGGCTGCCATTGGCACGGCAGATACACCAGCAGAACCAATCAGCGGATTGATCTTTCCGCCGGACAACTTATACATCAGCTTACCAACCAACAAACCGCCGACTGTAGAGAAACAGAACGCTAACAGTCCCAAGCCAACAATATACAAAGTTCTTAGAGATAAGAAAGAAGAGGCAACTGTTGTGGCACCCACAGAAATTCCAAGAAAGACTGTGACAATGTTCATCAATGCATTCTGTACGGTATCGGACAGTCTTGCAGTTACACCACATTCTCTCCAAAGATTGCCGAGCATCAAACATCCAATCAATGGTGCGGTAGATGG
>JAUNJC010000173.1 GCA_030523195.1 Oscillospiraceae bacterium | reverse complement strand
TGGTAGGCAGAACGATGTATAGCAATGATACAACTTGGCTTGTTCAGAGTGGTTCAGCGGTTGAATTTACTGTAACAGGCAAATCAGCAGCCATCACGCTTGCTGGTGACAGCTCCATAAACAATGATGAAGACTATCGTTCTCGTTATGCCGTTCTCGTAGATGGAGAAATCATTGTGGACGATGTCATGCGCACACCGGAAAAAACACTGATGCTATTTGACGGAGAAACATCCAGAACGGCAAAGATTAAAATCGTTCATCTTTCAGAGGCGATGAACGGTGCAATTGGCATAAAAAATATTTCTGTAACGTCCAATCAGTCTGTCCCCATCTGTCCAGAGCCAGAAAAAGCACTTTCCATTGAATTTATAGGGGATTCTATCACTTGTGCTTATGGGGTGGAAGGTCTATCCAGTTATGAATCGTTTAAAACCACTACTGAAAACTTCATGAAATCCTATGCGTATCTAACAGCACAGAAACTCAATGCAGATTACAGTGCTGTTTCCTATAGCGGGCATGGAATCATATCGGGGTATACTTCATCTGGCGAAATCAATACTGACAGTCTGATTCCGGATTGTTATGAGCTGATCGGAAAGCTTCCAGATTATGCAGAAAACTGGAACTTTGAAACTCGTTCTCATGATGTGGTTGTCATCAATCTTGGAACAAATGATTCCAGCTATGTCACAAAGGAGCCGGAAACCCGTTCACAGGAATTTATAAATGGATATATGGATTTTCTCAAAACGGTACGGGAAAAGAATCCGAGAGCATATATTATTTGCACAATCGGAACAATGGGCGATGATCTTTATGAATACGTTGCGGAGGCAGTGGAACAATACCGTACCGATACTGGAGATCAGCGAATCATGAGTTATCATTCGGCTATACAGAATCAGGCAGACGGAATTGGTTCGGACTGGCACCCTTCGGCGGTCACGCAGCAAAAAAGTGCTTATGTACTTGCGGATAAAATATGTCAGGCTCTTGGCATGGAATCTGACCAAATTGGTCTTGACGTGGCTGCTGATGCAGAATATCTCCTGAATATTGACCCCAACAAGGGTGGAAATGCTGCTTCCTATGTAGGATATGATAAATCCTTCTGGATTAACATGGTCACCGGCGGAGAATCGGCAGATGCCATTGAAGCGGTGATTTCTGAAATTGGGCTGAAACAGGGTGGCGGATATCGTTTGGAATTTGACTGCACCTCTACATTCGATGGCACATTGCCGGTACAGATAAAAGGTTCCGATGGAGCAATATATTTCAGCAGCAATTTTGATGCAGTATCTGAAAAAACACATTTTTCTGCGGAGTTTACCGCAGAGCAAGATGATACAGCTACTTCAATCATTTTCCAACTGGGCGGAAAGGATTATTATAACATAACACTTTCTAATCTTTCTCTGGTTAAGATCTCCTAATGTCGAACATTCCAAGTTACAAAAAACAACTGTTATCTTCATTGGAAAGTTGCAAAAAGCACGTCTTGACTGACGTGCTTTTTTGCATTTATGCGATCTGTTTATACTTATATCGTTATATTTTCCAATGAATTAAAATATTCCGTTCGCCGGTTTCCAGGACTTCACCGATTTCAATGGAATCGATAAATTCATCTACCACTGTTCTATCTAACTTTGTAAAATGGGTGTATTTTTCGATAATAGCACGTTGATTTTCTGTATGTTCTTTTCTGGCAGAAAGCGTTTCGATCTGCTTTTCCAAATCCGATACACGCTGTGAAATGTCCTGTTCTTCTGTAACCAGAACATTCTGGAACAGGGAATATTCCTGATCGGAAATGAAACCATCCAGTCTGTCCTTGTACATCTTTATGAGTTTTGCATTCGCAGCGGTTTGCTGTGCCTTTAATTTTTCCAACTGGTTTTCCAATCCCTTCATTTGCTCTGCTTGAAAATCTGTAAGTCGGATTTCATCTGTCTGGCAATATTGTGCAATAATTGTGTTCAGTTCGTTCAAAATTTTCTCTTCTAGTTTTTTTCCGCTGATGCTTTTGACATTTGGGCAGTTCATCGCCCCTGTCTTATAGGTGGCACACTGTAAACCATAATACTGGATGGTTCTTGCTTTGTTGTAATATACATTTCTTTTCATAGGTCGACCACAGACTGCACATCGCACCTTTCCCGCCAATGGAGAAAGTTCATAGGAAGTGCTGTGGCTTGCTCTTGTGTGGCTGTTGAGGCGTTCTTGGGTACGTGCCCATGTTTCCGAATCAATAATCGCCTCATGCGTGTGCGGCACTCTTACCCAGTCTGTTTCTGCTACTTTTTTTCTCCTTTTGTTTTTATAGCTGACATGATGGGATTTTCCCTGTACAAGAGTACCAGTGTACATCTCGTTGCGAAGAATTTTTGCAACAGTGGATTGTGTCCACAATCCTTTTGAATGACTGTCGTCTGCATTGCAGTTGACATAGTGAGAGCCGGTGTGCTGTTTATAAGCAGAGGGACTGAGAATCCCTTTGCTATTCAACGCTTGCACAATTTTCCGGTATCCGTTGCCTTGTACATACATCTCAAAAATAAACTGTACATGAGGTGCGGTTTCTTTGTCAACGATTAGATGATGTTTGTCGGAGGGGTCGATTTGATAGCCATATGGAGCAAACGACCCGATAAACTGTCCTTGTTCTCGCTTAAAGGAGAGGGTTCGTCGGATTTTTGTGGAAATATCTTTGACATACATTTCGTTGTAAGCACTTGTAAACAGCCGCATGGTTCCGTATAGCTCACTATCCGAGTCTGCATTGTCTGCAACACCAATAAAACGGATGCCCCATTCCAGAAATTTGTCGTTTATGTACTGCTCAATCACGAGAATATCACGAGAAAAACGGGATTGATCTTTGCAGAGCACAATATCGATTTTTTCAGCTTCACAGTCATGGAGCAGGCGATTGAAGGAAGGACGGGTGCGGTCAATACCGCTGTAACCGTCATCACAATAGATGTTGTAAATTTCCCAGTTTCGTTCTTGGCAATAATTCCGCAACATTTCTTTCTGATTTTGTATACTCTGACTGTCGTCTGTTTTCTGCTTGTTTTTGTCCTCTATCGACAAACGGCAGTAAATTCCAACTTTCGGTATGGACTGCACCTCCTTGTCAATTCTTTCAGCCGATTCTTTATAGCGCTTTTTTCAGTTGAACATTGATTAGCTTCTGGATTTTCATGGTAACCAATTTTTTTAGTTCCTCAGCATTTATATTTTTAAACGTGTTTTGGGTATGCAATTTTTCTTTCATCACAAACGCTCCTTTCTGTTGCATGATATGTAATATTTTTG
>JAUNJC010000172.1 GCA_030523195.1 Oscillospiraceae bacterium | reverse complement strand
TGGTTTTTTCCGGTATTGTGTAAGTACCAGCTGCAAGATAAATGATTGCTTTTTTTGCATACATAACATCATTTAATGCAACGTCTAAGGTTCGATAGGGTGCATTTTCTGTTCCCGGACTGCTGTTGCTTCCAGAAATGGCATTCACATACTTTGTTATGGTTGATACGGAATCATTTGCAATTCGATTTGCACGTTCCATATAAATTGGGATGCCATTTTTACAAATGATAGAAGGCGGTGCACTGACATAGCCACTAACTTTGCAATTTGCAAAATTTAAAAAACCGCCGTTTTCCACCTGAATGGAATCAATTTTTCCACCATAAATTGTGGTACATCCGCCATATTGCAATAAATAAGGTGTTGTACAGTTGGATAGCATTACAACACTATTATGTGGCTTGATATTCTGTATGGTAGTTTTGTTTAAATTGCAGAAGGAATTGTATAAGGTAATACCGCTGTTACTGCTGGCAAAGTCGATGTCATTTGTTTCCAAAAATCCATGATAGCAGAAAATTGCATTTTGTACTTTTGGTGCAGGCAGAATGCTGTCATTGTTCTGGATGGCTTCCAAACGAATAAAACGTGTGTATAGATGGATTCCACTGCCATATTCATTTGTTTGATCTGTTGCAGTATAAGTTTGTCCACGTTTCAGGCAGATAATTGCATTTTTATAGGCATTTGCCAAAATCAAGACTCTATCTAAGGTTTTGACGGCAGTTGTGGTAGTGCGGCCATCGTTGCTGTCTGAACCGGAAATAGTATCTACGTACAATCTGGCACGTTCACCAATGGTAATGCCTTGTAGAGATTGCAGGAGAGATTCTGCACGATTGACACTACTTTCTGCACGGTCAGCGTCTGCCTTTACGGTTCCACTCGTTTGATTCACATTTTGCTGAATGGTTTCCATTTCAGAGAGATACTGATCTCCTTTTTCAGTAATAGTTCTGATATAGGTGTCATAGTAGGTTTTCAGTTCCTCAGGAGTTGGAAGGGCAGAAGTATCTCCATCAATAGATGCTTTTACAATAGATGGAATGATTTGTGATTTTGCAACAATGGAACCGTCTTGATTTTTTGCGATCCATTGGATGGGAACAATACCAGCAAAGCTGGTAACAGATGCTGGCAGAAGTATCGTTTGTTCTACAATGGGCAGATCATAAATTAAGTCATTTGGCAGCTGTACACGCAGATAGTAACCGTCTGCACCAGAAACATCTGGATAAGTGAAAGTTACTGTTCGAGTATTATTTTCTCCCTGTACAGCAAGCAGACAGTGATTGACAATTGCATAATAACTGCCTTTTTCAATAGTGATGTGCATATGGCTGCATCGCTCCTTTTTATGGTTTTTGTGTGCGTGAAAAACCCCTTTCACTATATAGGTGTTTTGGGGCAAAACTTGTATGGAAACGTACAAGTTAAAATTGAAATTTACAAAAAATACATTTTATTTGGGAAAAGTCACAAATTCAGCATTTTATTTTTGTATATAATCACAATTTAAAAAATAAAAAATCCGGTATAAAAATACCGGATTTAACAAATATAAATCAAAATTTTATTGCTACTATAAATTTATTTTTCTAATATAATATGTGCAATTTTATCGGGAGAGGAAACCGTTAAGGTTGCTCCATGTTTCAACAGGAATTCTTTGGAACGAAAGCCCCATTCTACAAAAATACCATCCATTGCAGCATTTTTTGCAGTCTGTACGTCAACATCGGAATCGCCGATATAGACAGCTTGATTTCGGTCAATCTGCAATCGTTGCAATACCTCATTGACGGAATCTGGTGCAGGTTTTTTCAAAATTTTTGCTCGTTCGCCAACAGCAAAATCAAACATACCGTCAAAGTATTGCTTACAGAGTTCCTGTACAGCATAATCTGCCTTGTTGGAAACCACAGCCGTTTTACAACCAGCACGCCGCAGGGTTTGTAATAGTTCTGGGATACCGTCATAGGGTTGTGTGGTATCTGCACAGTGTACTTGATAATGTGCAGTAAAATCACGGTGGACGGCATCAATTTGTTCTACAGGTGTACCAGCTGGCACACCTCGTTCAATTAGCTTTCGGATGCCGTTTCCGACAAAGAAACGCACTTCTTCCAACGTGTGCTGCGGATAACCTGACTTTGCAAGAGCAGCATTCAAACTGTTGGTCAAGTCCTGTAAGGTATTCAATATGGTACCATCCATATCGAAAATAGCAAGTTGATATTGCATAGAATCCCTCTTTTCCTGTTTGTGATTTTATTATAGGATAAAGTATATTATTTTTCAACCGTTTTTTGTGAACACTTGTGAAATGCAGTTTTTTACAATAAAAAAGAGCCGCTAAAGCGACTCAATTTAAAAGAAATGTTCCAATGTTCAAATAACTTGCAAAAAGCAGCCAAAGCAAATACGGAATATTCCAATAAACAGCGGACTTTCGAATACCACGAAACATGATCATCATGGCAATAACCAGTATGACAAGGAGGAAAATAACCCCGATTGCAACACCACGCAGCTGAAAACGGAAAAATATAATACTCCATGAAAAATTGACTAGCAATTGTAGCATATATAAAATGAGTGCTTGATTTTTCTTTTTTCTGGGTGCATTTGCATTCTGAATGAGATAGGCGGAAATTGCCATCATGGCATAGAGGATGCCCCACATGACTGGGAAAATCCAGTTAGGTGGGGAAAATGGTGGTTTTTTAAGTCCCTGATAAACAGCACCGATATTTCCAGCAAACCAACCGGATGTTAAACCAACCAATTCTGTTGCAACAATCCAGAGAAAGAAATCTACTTTTGTTCCTTTTTTCATACTGCACCTCCTGCTTTTTATTCTATGCAGAAGAGCGGAAAATTATTTGTAAAAACAGAGGCTACTGCAATTTCTTGCAGCAGCCTCCAAAATATTGACAAACAATTGAAATTAGCTTAATAAATTAATGTAACACTTTCCAGTTCCATATTGCCCCAATAATTGAAAATTTGGATGGTGTCTTGTGGATTTGTAATTTTGAACGAAATGGTGTTGTCATCCTTTAAATCCGCAGCACTATAATCCAATTGTACTGTCCAGCCACCCAGTACCAATTTGCCGCCGAATCCATAACCAACATCACCCTTTAGCTGCAATACGATTTCTTTGATTGCAGACGGCTTATAATTTGCCAGCGAATAAGAGTTGCCGTATACAACGTCTGTTAATACGACCTTTTCTTCAGAAGGTGTGGTTGTTACAACAGTAGTTTGTTCTGTGATGGTAGTTGTAGTCGGCTTTGCTGTAGTAGTCGTGGTGGTAGTCGTAGTTGGTTTTGCTGTTGTAGTGGTAG
>JAUNJC010000028.1 GCA_030523195.1 Oscillospiraceae bacterium | reverse complement strand
CGTAAGGGAATTGTAATCCTGATCTAACGATACATTCAGCACATTGCCTTGCATATCATTTTGTGTATAATTCTGATAGGAAGCCCAATTTCCAAATGCAACACAGCCATTCATACCATACTGTAAATTGCCGGAGAAGACGAACGAAACAGCAGAAATATCAGAATATGCCTGCAAATCGTAAGATTCACCAATTTTGACATCAGAAAGGTGAATTTCTGATGCACCAGAAGGAACAGTTGCCTTTGTCGTCGTGGTTTCTGTTGTCGTAGTCGGCATAGCAGTGGTGGTAGTGGATTTTGTAGTGGTTGTCAGGTTTTCTGTGGTAGTAGTTGCAACGGTAGTCGTAGTAGTTGTAACAGTTGTGGTGGTTGCTGTTGTTGTAGTGGTAATCGGCTTGTCCGTTCCGGTTTCCTGGAAATAATCATTCAGCAAACCAGCCCAATATTTACCCATATTTTCATAACCAGCTTCATTGGGGTGGACACCATCATAGAGATTTGTTTGGTAATCTACTACACTATTGATGTCTGCAAATCGTACTGGTTTTCCTTCGCTTTGCATTTGCAGAACTAAATTGTAAATGGAGGTGTTGTAGCTGTCAATGCAGGCCGTTACAGTTTCCATCAATTGTTGTTTTTCGCTATCTGTGCTGCCCCATGCATTGATACCATAGGCACCCAGCCAGTCAGCACGCAAGATTGCATCAATATCTGGAATAGTAGAAACATAGATTACGTCATCGCTGTCCAAATCCTGTAAGATTACATTGACCAGATTTTCCAGGCGATCGGTAATGCCATCATTGTATTCACTTAGAATATCGTTCGTACCGATTTGCAGTAAAACGATATCTGGTTGATAGCAGGAGATCATATTTTTTCCATTATACCAAGTTCCCTGAATGGTTTCAAGAATGCCCGAACGGTGTTCTTTGGTTGTCATTTCCTGAATGGCATAACCGCTGTAGCCGGCATTGTTATCATCATAAGTAACGGTTTCACCATTGTAGGTAAAGGTATTGGAATTGCCTCCCTTTGGCCCTACCATATCAATGTTATAGCCCATTTGTTCCAACTCATGATACATATACTTTCGATATGCACCAGAGGTCCAGTAACCATCTGTGATGGAGTCGCCGAGTGATAGAATTTTCACACTATCTGTGTCGGCTGCGGATGCTGGCACAGCTGAGACTGTTCCAAGTGCCAAAGAGGAAAGTCCGGTTGCCGCTGCTAAACATGCAGCGAGTCCTTTTTTCATTTTGTACATACGCTCATCCCTTTCTATGAATGTGCCATTTTTAGGCAAGGTGTATAGGATTATATCCCATTTCCTTCTGTTTTTAGTATACAACTACCATAGAAAAAAGTCAAGTCTCTCTTGAAAGTTTTACAATTCTTCTTTATTTTTTCCGTGAAAATGGTATAGTTTTTTTATACAGAATGCGATTTTGTCACACAAAAACGGCAGAACAACGTTATTGTTCTGCCGAGGTTGTACAAATTGATTTTTTACTTTTTTGCAGCTGCTGTCATTTGACTGCTTTTTTCCAAACGATGTTCTAATTCTAACATATATCGATTTAAATTTGCATGATACTGTTCTTGAAATGTTTCATCTGTCTTCTTGAGATCGTGCAAGTATTCATGCATATCTCGATTTTCTTCAATTTCAATTAAGCAGCCGGCAATGTTAGAGCAGTGGTCAGAAATTCGTTCAAAATTCGTCAGCAAGTCTTGGAAAATATATCCAAGTTCTACCGTACACGCTGCATTTTGCAACCGTTGGATATGCTGTTTTTTCATTCTCGAATTGAAGGTATCTACGACTTCTTCCATTGGTTCTACCTGATGAGCTAGATCTAGACGATCCTGACAGAATGCATCAAATGCAAGTTGAACCGTTTCTGTTAGTGCAGAACGCATGACTTGTAATTCTGCTTTTGCTTCATCAGAAAAAGCAATTTCTTTATCATGCATTTCCTGTGCAGATTGTACAACATTGAGTGCATGGTCACCGATTCGTTCAAAGTTTCCGATACCATGCAGCATTTTGGAAACTGTGCGGTTGTCTGTGGAAGCGATGCTGTGTTTAGAAATCCGAACCAAATAGGCGTTTAGCTTGTCCTCATATTGATCCAGCATTTTTTCCTGTTTTTTTACCGCATGAACAATGGTTTCTGAATATTCATCCTGTAAACTGAGTGCTTTTAAAATGGTATCCTCTGCAAGGCGTGCCATTTTATTGACGGATGTGCGACAGGCTTCAATGGCGACTGCTGGTGTATTCAATAGAATTTCATCTGGCAAAGCCAACTGTTCTTTCTCCGATTCTTCTTCTGGTATTCTTTTGATGATAAAATAGGCCAGTTTTTCGAGGAATTTAGAGAATGGAAGCAGAAGGAAAGTGGCAGCAATGTTGAAAATCGTGTGTACTACTGCGATGCCGGCATAGCTGATAGTCCAGTCCATGAAGACGAAGTCAGCGAATGCATTGACAAGATATAGTATCGGCAACAGAATCAATGTGCCAATGCAGTTGAATGCAATATGAATAACAGCCACTCTTCTTGCACTGCGGTTTACGCCAATACTGGAAATCAATGCGGTGACACAAGTGCCAATATTCTGTCCCATAATGATTGGGATTGCCATGCCGTAGGTGATGTGACCTGTAATAGAAAGAGACTGCAAAATACCAATGGAAGCAGCAGAACTTTGAATCACAGCGGTGATAATTGCACCTGCCAGCACGCCAATAATAGGATTATTAAATGCTGTGAGGATCTGGGAGAAAGCGGGGGAATCCTTTAGCGGTTCAACAGAATCTCCCATCATAATCATACCAGTGAATAAAATGGAGAACCCAATTAAAATTCGTCCAATATCTTTTGTTTTATTGTGCTTTGCCGTCATAATCATGATAATACCAATGAGTGCCAAGATGGGGGAAAAGGATTCCGGCTTCAACAATTTGAGGAAAACGCTTTCTCCATCAATGCCGGACAATGCCAATAGCCAGACGGTCAATGTGGTGCCAATATTAGAGCCCATTAAAATGCCAATGGTTTGTCCGAGTTGCATGATACCGGAGTTGACAAGACCAACTAGCATGACTGTTACAGCCGAAGAAGATTGTACAGCAGCAGTGATACCGACACCGAATAATAGACTTTTCCATTTGTTTGAAGTGATTTTTTGCAGAATCACTTCAAGTTTACCGCCTGCCAATTTTTCTAGGCCAGAGGACATGACGTTCATACCGTACAAGAAGAATGCCAAACCGCCAAACAAGGTGAGAAAAGAAAAAATATCCATCTGCAAAGCACATCCTATTTACAAATTTTTGTCCTTTTTTCAAAAAAAGATGATTTTATGCTATCCCTTTTATTATACGAAAAAAAACAGATTTCTTTGTAAAACAAGCGTAAAATAAATGTTAAGTTTTAAGATTTTCTTTTTATTTTTGTTCAACATACAAAAGCTGCACGATAAAAAATCGTGCAGCTCATAAAAATAAACAAGAATAGAAAGATTGTGAAAACAAAGTGGAAAACGATATTTTTATTACGCTTTTGCGTAACCGTTTGGATGATTTTTATGCCATCTCCAAGCATCGCTGATAATTTCTTCCAAACTTGCATGTTGCGGATTCCAGCCGAGAATTTCTTTTGCTTTTTGGCTAGATGCAACCAATCTTGCAGGATCCCCAGCTCTTCTTGGTGATTCGATTGCGGGAATTGGATGACCAGTTACGGCTCTTGCTGTTTCAATCACTTCTCTTACAGAGTAGCCAATGCCGTTTCCTAGATTGAAGATGCTGCTTTCTCCGCCATTTTGCAGGTAATGAACAGCCAGAATATGGGCTTGTGCCAAGTCGGTAACATGAATATAATCTCGAATACAGGTTCCATCTGGGGTGTCATAATCTGTACCGAAAATAGAAATAGCATCTCGTTTTCCATTTGGTACCTGTAGAATG
Organism: Oscillospiraceae bacterium; assembly: GCA_030523195.1. Classification (GTDB taxonomy): domain Bacteria; phylum Bacillota; class Clostridia; order Oscillospirales; family Ruminococcaceae; genus Ruminococcus_C. The sequence goes on along the minus strand of JAUNJC010000028.1, from coordinate 16,457 downwards.
AGTGGAATCAAGTGACTTTCTGGATTGTGGGCTTCACCGATGGTACCTGTTTGATCTGCACCGCAGGCATTGAAGTATCGCAGGGAAACATAACGCAGACCATGTGCTTTTGCAGTCCAGTAGAACATTTTTTCCATTGCCAATTTGGTTTCGCCATAAGGATTGGTGGGACAAGTGCGGTCTGTTTCTAGAATTGGAACATGTTCTGGCTCGCCATAGGTTGCTGCTGTGGAAGAGAAGACGATCTGCTTGACATCATGTGCTACCATGGCTTCTAGCAATACTTTTGTGCCACATAAATTGTTATCATAATATTTCAGCGGCAAGTTAACACTTTCTCCAACCAGAGAGCAGGCAGCAAAGTGAATGACCGCATCAATTTTTTCTTTTGTGAACAAATCATCCAAAAATGCACGATCCCGAATATCGCCCTGATAGAAGGTTGCACCTTCTGGCACAGCAGCACGGAATCCAGTCAGCAGGTTATCTGCAACAACGACTTCTTCCCCAGCACGAATCAATTCCAATGCAGTGTGAGAACCAATGTAGCCAGCACCGCCGAATACTAAAATACGCATATTTTTTCATCCTTTCCATTTTGTCAAGAATTATTTTTATAAAAAGACGAAGAACCTCGTCCTTTTTTCGGTAATGTTTCATAAAAGGTTTGCTTGATTTGCAGCAGTGTGCGTAAATCTGAGAGAATGGCATACAAAATTGCACGATTTTCAAATTGACTGCGAGTTTCGGGTAATTTTTGATGCCGATACTGTTCTTGTAAATTTTCCAGTTCCGAAAGCAATGCGACTGCATCATTTTTTTCATGATATTGGTCGCTTATGGTTTGCAGATAATTTGAAAGTGGTTTTGCTTGTTCTGGAATCAGCGTCAGTTTACAGATTTGCCGGTATATCATATGCAAAATATCGCATTGTTCTCGTCGCATCATCAAATAACGCATAAAATACAAATTATTTTCCAAATAGTGATTGTGTATAAAGATATGGGTTTCTCGTTCCATTTCTGTTAATAGCTGATTGGTTTTTGCAAAACAGCTGCCGTCATAATTGGGGTGTTCCGTTTTTAGAACGTGGATTGCCATCCGTTGCAAAATTTGTTGTATTTCATGATCTAGTTCTGCTTGCTTTGCTCGAATTTTCTGCAAATTATCTGGCATAAAGCAATTAAGCAGAATTCCCAGTCCCACTCCAATTAACAGCAAACCGACTTCATTTTTCAGCATAGAAAAAGATACGCCGCCAGCTGCCATGTAATGGGTTGCCAGCACCGTATTGACTGCAATGGAATCTTCCATATGCAGAGTAAAACAAATCAGCAAGAAAATAGCAAAGAAGATGCCAAATGTCCAAGGAGTGGTTCCAAGCAGCTTAAAAATCGGTATACAGAGCAGTGTCATGATACAGAATGCTTGTCCACGCCGTAAGGCACTACTGCTGGTTTCTCGTCTAGTATCCTGAATGGTTAGAAATGCAATGACACCAGCAGAAGCCGTATACTCCAAATGCAGCAGACTGGAAAGCCACATGGCAAGTGTCGCTCCTACTGTCATTTTTCCGATTTTCAGCCATGGAATTCGTTGTAGAAAGATGTTCAATGTATTTTCTTCCTTTTTTCCTGCATCCAGTTTAGGAAAGTTGTATAATCCGGATAGGAAGCAATGGCACCGCTTTTTGTAATGCTATAATTTGCATAATAAACAGCAAATGTCAGCCATTCTTGAATTTCTTCCAGTTTGCAGGATGCCAGTTGAGTGACTGAAATATTATTTTTTGCAAGGCAATATAGATAAGCTCCAATAATAGCGTCTCCGGCACCCGTGGTATCTTTTACACGTACTTCTAGATTTTCTATATGGCAAGTAGTGTGAGGTGTTAAAATCATTGCCCCTTCTTTGCCCATTGAATAAAGCAGCATTTTACATCCTTGATCAAAGAGCCAGTTCGCAGCATCCAAAATAGCATGTTTTCCAGTGACAAAGAAACATTCTTCATCCGAAAGCTTGATCAGATCGGCATAAGGGAGAAATTCCCGTACGGTTTCCTGACAAGTCTCCGCAGAGTTCCATAGCGGTAGACGAATATTTGGATCAAAGCTGATGATTGCTCCTTGTTTTTTTGCCCTTTGTAACACAGACTTGTGGGTTTCCTTCATGGGGGATTCTACCAGAGAAACCGAGCAAAAATGAAGAATTCCCGTTTCTTCCAGCCATACTGGCTGAATCTGTTCTGGTTGAAGCAGCAGATCTGCACTGGGCTTTCGATAGAAGGAAAAATCTCGATTGCCGTCTGCTTTCAAAGAGACAAACGCCAGTGCTGTGTTAGCAGCGTCGGTACGGCAGATGCTTTCCGTCTTTACACCACAGTTTTGTAAAGTATCAACAATATAATCGCCGAAAGCATCTTTTCCGACCTGTGTTAGAAGACGGGCGTTGCCTTGTAGCTTTGCGACAACCGCTGCAACGTTTGCAGGGGCACCGCCGCAAACTCTGGTAAAACTTTCGACTTCTTTTAATGCACAGTCCCGCTGTGCAGGAATAAAATCAATTAGAGCCTCTCCAATTGCTGTTACATCATACATTGTGAATAAACGCTCCTTTTCAATTGTAATTGTACATAAAAATTTCCAACATACGGAAATTAACAGGTCAAAAGAGTGTGAAATCGTTTTCTTTATGATGCTATTATATCACATTTTCTATACAGAGGAAAGATGGATTTTTCACAAATGTGAAAAGTTGTTTTTATTTTTCTTTTACAAAAAATATGAAACGCATTTCACGGGAGCGTACTTTTTCTTTCATGCAGGCAGCAAATCATTTTTTCGCTGCGAGTGATTGGTTCTTGCTCATGAATCAATTCTAAAAGCATTGCAGCCGCCTCGGAACCGCCTGTGCGATGGGAAAGGGAAATGGTTGTCAGCGGTGGATCATAGAGTTTTGCTAAACTGTTATTGCCTATAGCAGAAACTTTTACTTGATCTGGTACGATAATTTGATTTTGTCGGAGACAACTCATTGCACCGAATGCGATTTCAGCGGTTGCACAAAAGATGCCGTCGAAAGAAACGCCACGTTCCAATAGAATTTGAGCAGCCCTATAGCCGTCTTCCATATCGAATTGCGTTTCCACCATACGGGATTCATCCAGCGTATAGTGATATTGTGTCATAGCATCGGTAAAACCGATACGACGGTTTCGTCCCACTGCACGGTCTTTTAATGTTACACCGATGTAAGCGATTTCATGACAATTTCGTTTCAGTAAAATTTCTGTTGCCAGGTAAGCAGCCTGATAGTCATCAAAGTAAACACTTGGAACGACCTCTTCTTGCTGTGCTAGTAACACAATTGGTTTTTGATAGGAACGCATCAATGTTAAATGCCGTTTGGACATGAGGGTTCCCATAAAAATGACACCGTCTACATTGTTGTTGCGAAACACCTTTAAAAATTCCAGTTCTTTTTCAACTTGATTACTGGTATTCGCAAGTAAGATGTGATATCCAGATTGTGTCATAATTCTGGTAATGCCTTCTACCATTTCTGCAACTGGTTCAGAGTTAATACGGGGAACAATTACACCAATTAAATGATTTTTTCCGGTTCGGAGCATTTGTGCAGAGGGACTTGGTGTATATCCAGTCTGTTCAATTACAATGCGAATGCGTTCTTTTTTTTCCTCGCTGACATATCCCTGATTTAAATAACGGGAAACAGTAGCAGGAGAAACGCCTGCCATTTTAGCAATGGTATTGATTGTCACGTCCATCCTCCGTTCATTTCCAATTTTAAAAAATGTTGTTTACACGGTTTGTGAGGCTGCAATGTTTCATGTTATATTATAGCATGAAACGAATCATTCTGTAAAGAATCTCATCAAAAAAATTTCATTTGAAATGATTTTCATAGTTAATTTTATTGTTGTCCATTTTCCACTAAAGTGATTTCTAGCTTTTCGAGGTTCTCCGCATCGTGCATCACTTCTTTTGCATAAAGCTGTACAATCTGAATGCAATCTGATAATGTATAAAAGTTGGTCTCCCGTAATTTCCATGCAGATATGATTGCAATTTCATACAGTGCTGCCAGCAATTTTTGATATTGTAATAAGACATTGCCATGATCAATTGCCTGAAGCCAGTATAAGTATAGATAATAAGAACAAAAGTTTCGGAAGGCAGGGAGCAGGTCATCGGCGATCACTTGAAATGCTTGTAGGTCTGTTTGGGTGACAGGATGCAGGTGAATTTGCTGTATCCAGTCTGCCCATTCGGGTGTCATCCATTCCATATTGTTGTACATATGTAAAATGGCTTCCCGATAGAGAAAATCTGGTTTCGCTGCGGTGGATTGTATTTGTGGAAAGGTATCTGTTTTTTCTTCGATCCAGTCTTGCAGCTGCTGCACATAGTACAGACCATAACATAAGGCATCAGCGAGCGGAATGGATGTATCTTGTAGCAGCTGAAGAAGAATGATTCTTGTTTCTCGCAAACATGCCATCCATTCCAATGAATAGGGGAGTTCTGTTTCTGGAACTGTCGGCGAATCATCTTGATAGGAGAATATTGCCTGAAAGGGTTCTTTCTGCATTAGAACTCTTTTAGCAGCCTCTGGGCAGGCAAGAGAGAGCACATGTTCTGTAAAGATGGTGTAATTTTGTGGGATACGTGGAAATATACGGCAGGTATCACAGAGTAGAGTATCATCCGCTTGTAATTGCAAATCACAGAGTTTTTGTGCATTCCAAAAGGGGCAGTTGCCGTTCCTTTGGTTTTGAAAGATCCATTCTTGATCATTATTTTGTGTCAGTGCATTGCGAATGCGATCGCCAATGGGGTTGGAACATTGGCGATAAGTTTGCAGAGTGGGTTCATCAATGACGACTTCCCAACCTTTGCAGCAACTGTCAGGACAGGCACCAGCGAGACATTGGAAATCTTCCACATAAGGAAAGGTATAGTGTAGCATGGGAATACAGGCCCCTTTCTATAGAAAAACAATTTGCTTATCATATCATTTATTAGATAAAAAGGAAGATTATTTATTCTATGAAAATTTATTTAGGATAAAGGAAAACATAATTTTTTAAGTAGTTCGCTATCGTATTTTTGTTTGATTTCATGAAATTTTCTTCAAGCAGGATTTCTTTTTTATTATACAGAAATTATGATAAAAAATCAACCTATTTTGTGTATTTTTAAAAATAATGAATACAGTGTAGAGGGGTAAGAAAAGAATATATCCTATTTAATTTGGGACTTTACTTTTTGTTGCTTACTGTGATATAATACAGAAAAATGACGTTTATCATTGGAAGCGGAGAGTATAGATGAAGAAGATAGAAAGTATAACAAACAAAAAAATGAAAATCAATTCAAAAGCAATAATAAAATTAACAATTATTATTGCTTTTATTTTATTTTTGATAGTGGGACTATATAATAAATTATATATTAAAAAATATGTAATAGAATCGGATAAAATTGAAAATAGGATTAGAATTGCTCTGATCAGCGATTTGCATTCCTGTCAGTATGGAGAAAAACAGCGGGAATTGATAGATGCTGTAGATGCACAGCACCCAGATCTCATTCTGATGACAGGTGATATTTTTGATGATATTATTTCTGATACGAACACGGAATATTTTTTACAGGGGATTGCGGAAAAATATCCGTGTTATTATGTGACAGGCAACCATGAATACTGGAGCGGCAGCACGCACTTCCATGAAAAAATGAGTCTATTAGAGCAATATCATGTTAACATTTTATCTGGAATATTGGAAACTATTACTGTACAGGGAGAAACTATCAATCTATGTGGTGTAGATGATCCCGCTGTTTATCTCATTGATCCAAATACACAACATTTTACAGAACAGCTGAATCAGATGAAAATGGCATCTGAAAATGGATACTACACCATTTTGTTATCTCATCGACCGGAATATTTTGATTTGTACGTGGATTCTTTTGATTTGGTGCTTTGCGGACATGCTCATGGTGGGCAGTGGCGAATCCCCGGTCTATTGAATGGGCTTTATGCACCAGATCAGGGGCTTTTCCCGAAATATGCCGGAGGAGACTATCAGAGTGGAAGTACAGCAATGATTGTGAGTCGGGGACTAGCAAGAGAATCAACTCGTATCCCCAGATTTTATAATCGTCCAGAACTGGTTATAATTGATTTACAGTAAATAATATTGTATGAATAATCTGTATATAAATACATTATTTACATACAGATTATTTTTGTAATAAATTTTATATTATAGAAAATAATAAAAATAATTGTTTCTGAATGTTTTTTGGTGTATTTAGAATATACTATAGGTAGATTTTTTGTTGTAGGAGTTTTTTCATGCATTCCACTCAAATGAGGAAATTTTGACATTTGCTTTGTTGAAGTTTAAAAAGCAAGATAAATGTGCAAAATGTATACAGGATGATATTCTGAAAAGTTTTGCAAAAACAATTTCAAAGAGAAATATTGATGCTGACAATTCACTTGAGAAAAATCAATAGACTATGTGAGAGGCTTGGAAACAATGACAATTATTACGAATACTTCATTTAAGTTTTATTATATAATATAAAATTAGGAGGATTTCAAAATCATGAAAGATAAAATATTTGGTGTATTACAGCGAGTTGGAAGGTCATTTATGTTGCCAATTGCACTGTTGCCAGTGGCAGGACTTCTCCTTGGAATTGGTAGTTCCTTCACAAATCCAACTACAATTGAAACCTATCATCTTGGAAAAGTCATCTATGAGGGCGGCTTATTTTATACTATCCTTGACATTATGAGTAAAACAGGCAGTGCTGTTTTTGATAACCTTGCTTTGCTTTTCGCAATGGGCGTTTCTATTGGTATGGCAAAAAAAGAAAAAGAGGTAGCAGCACTTTCTGGTGCGATTGCATTTTTAGTTATGAATACTGCCATTAGTGCCTTGATTGCTGCAAAAGGCGGCGTGGAAACAATGGCGGAAAATTCCACTACTTCTGTGCTGGGGATTACAACTTTGCAAATGGGGGTATTTGGTGGTATTCTTGTAGGACTTGGGGTTGCGGCTTTGCACAATAAATTTTATAAAATTGAGTTGCCACAGGTGCTTTCCTTTTTTGGCGGTACACGGTTTGTTCCCATTGTTGCAACGGTTACCTATTTGCTTGTCGGTATTGTAATGTTTTATTTGTGGCCGATTGTACAGCTTGGTATTTCTAAACTGGGTGTATTGGTGTTAAATTCCGGTTATGTAGGCACCTGGATTTATGGCATTTTAGAGCGGGCATTGATTCCGTTTGGTCTGCACCATGTATTCTATATGCCATTTTGGCAGACAGAACTTGGCGGTTCTATGGTAATTGACGGCAATCTTGTAACAGGTGCACAGAATATTTTCTTTGCAGAATTGGCTTCTAAGTCTACAACAGTGTTTTCTGTTTCTGCAACCAGATTTATGTCTGGTAAGTTTCCATTCATGATTTTTGGTTTACCAGCTGCTGCATTTGCAATGTATCGGGCAGCTCGTCCAGAGAAGAAAAAAGTAGTCGGTAGTTTGCTGCTTTCCGCAGCATTGACTTCTATGATTACTGGTATTACAGAACCATTGGAATTCACATTTCTGTTTGTTGCACCATTGATGTATGCAGTACATTGTGTGCTGGCTGGTCTTTCCTATATGTTGATGCATATTCTAAATGTTGGCGTGGGCATGACGTTCTCAGGTGGTGCCATTGACCTAACATTGTTTGGAATTTTGCAGGGAAATGCAAAAACGCATTGGATATGGATTATTGTTGTAGGTTTGATTTATGCTGTTGTATATTATTTTGTATTTTATTTTATGATTACAAAATTGAATTTGAAAACACCTGGACGGGAAGCCGATGATGTACAGCCAAAACTTTATAAAAGAAGTGATATGCAGGAAGCAAGGGCAACAAAAGCCGGTGGCGATCAGGTTGTGGATCGAATTAGTGCACTGGTTTTGAAAGGTTTGGGCGGAAAAGAAAATCTTTCCGATTTGGATTGTTGTGCTACCCGGTTAAGAGTCACTGTAAAGAATGCCACAATGATTGATGATATGCTGCTAAAGGAAAGCGGTGCATCTGGTGTCATTCATAAGGGTGATGGAGTACAGGTAATTTATGGACCGCAGGTATCTGTTGTAAAATCCCATCTGGAGGACTTTATAGACTCTCCGCAGTCCAATGATCTTGACAGCATCATTGGAGTTGTTTCCAAAGAAATCTCTTCGTCAAAATTAGGAGAAGTAACGCCAAAATCCACCGGAACAGTGATTTCTGACCAGTCTGTTCTGACAATTTACACGCATATGAATGGGAAAGTGATTCCGCTGGAAGCTGTAGAGGACGATGTATTCTCACAGAAAATACTGGGGGATGGCATTGCCATAGAACCATCAGAAGGGAAGTTGTTTGCACCATGTGATGGAAAGATTGATACTGTTTTTGAAACCAAACATGCAGTGAATATGGTATCGAAGGAGGGTGTGGAGATTTTAATGCACATTGGGATTGATACTGTAAAACTGGAGGGGAAATATTTTGAAACCCATGTCAATGACGGACAAACCGTCAAGAGGGGCGATTTGCTGATTACTTTTAATAAAGAGGCGATTCAAGCAGCAGGCTATTCATTGACAACACCACTTTTGGTTTGCAATACAGACGATTATTCTTCTGTACAGTCAATTGCTGAAGGTGTTGTATCAGCTGGTGAAACAGCAATCAAAATCAATCAATAAAAATAGGAGGAAATCAATATGAAAACATTTGCTTATACCATCAAAGATGAGGTAGGAATTCATGCAAGACCAGCGGGTTTGCTTGCCAAGAAAGCAAAATGCTTTGAAAGTACTATTATGTTGGAAAAAGGCGGTAAATCCGTCAATGCGACCAAACTCATGGCAGTGATGGGGTTAGGGGTAAAGTGCGGAGATACGGTTACGATTACAGTAGAAGGGACAGATGAGGAAGCTGCATACGAGCAAATGCAGACATTTTTTGCAGAAAATTTATAAAAGCAGAATAAAAGTCAATGCTCCGGCAGAATCTAGGAATATATAGAAACTGCCGGAGTTTTAGGAGGGAAAAGTGATGAATATCTGGCATGATATAGAACCAGAAAGAATTTATCCAACCGATTTTGTTGCCGTTATTGAAATTGCAAAAGGCAGTAATATGAAATATGAACTGGATAAGAAAACGGGGATGTTATTACTGGATAGGGTGCTTTTTACAGCTACACATTATCCAATGAATTATGGATTTATTCCCCGTACTTATGCGGATGATCATGACCCATTGGATGTACTGCTGCTTTGTTCTGCTCCGATTCAGCCAATGACACTTGTTAGAAGTTATCCAATTGGTGTTATGACGATGGAAGATGGTGGAATGGGAGATGAAAAAATCATTGCAATTCCTTATGGAGAGCCCACTTATATGAGCTATACTGATGTAAAAGAACTTCCTAGGCATATTTTTGATGAATTAAAGCATTTCTTTTCGGTATACAAGCAGTTAGAGAACAAGAGGACAGAAGTAAGGGAAATCGGTGGACCAATGGAAGCTGTTGGAATCATGGAAAAGGCAATGGAAAACTACAAACAAAAATTCTGTACTGTGCAAAATGCATGAAGGAGGCGGTCGTTTGAAAACGTATACAGGAAAAGGAGTATATAGTGCTGTTGCATTTGGAAAAATTTCTCTATTTCAGAAGCAGGAGATGGTAATTCGACAAGTCCGGATTACAGATACAGAGGCAGAAAAAGCTAGGGTGGAAACTGCAAAAGCCGCTGCTGCCGAACAGCTTCAGGCAATTTATGAAAAGGCATTGAGGGAAGTTGGTGAAACTAATGCACAGATTTTTGAAATTCATATGATGATGTTGGAAGATGAGGATTACAATGAAAGCATTCAGAATATCATTGATACGCAAAAAGTCAATGCGGAGTATGCTGTTGCCATTACAGCAGATCACTTTGCAGAAATGTTTTCTTCAATGGAGGATGCCTATATGCAGGCGAGAGCCGCAGATATTAAAGATATTTCTAATCGAATTATTGCCAATTTGAACGGTAGCGTTGCAGTGCAGAACGATGCAGAGGAACATATGATTGTTTGTGCAGAAGATCTTGCCCCAAGTGAAACGGTTTCGTTAGAAAAAGATAAGGTATTGGCGTTTGTGACTGCACATGGTTCTTCTAATTCTCATACAGCGATTTTAGCAAGAAATATGAATATTCCTGCAGTCATTGGTGTGGGAGAAGCCTTTCTTACAGAAGTCAAGGATGGGGCGGAAGCCATTGTGGATGGCTTTACAGGAGAAGTCTTTGTCAATCCCGATGCAGAAACAAAGCAGCGATTGCTGGCAAAGCAGAAAGAAGACGAAGAGAAAAAAAGATTACTTCAGGAACTGAAAGGAAAAGAAAACATCACAAAAGATGGCACCAAAATTAACATCTATGCCAATATTGGCGGCGTGGATCAAATTGGTTCTGTGCTCTTGCAGGATGCGGGAGGAATTGGATTGTTCCGGAGTGAATTTTTGTACTTGGAAAATACGGATTATCCAACAGAGGAACAGCAGTTTACGGCATATAAAAAAGTATTAGAGCGTATGGCGGGCAAGAAAGTGATTATTCGCACATTGGACATTGGTGCAGATAAACAGGTGAATTATTTTCATTTGAAAAAGGAAGAAAATCCAGCTTTGGGTTATCGAGCGATTCGGATTTGCCTGACCCGTCCCGAAATTTTTAAAACGCAGCTGCGTGCTCTGTTTCGTGCTTCCGTCTATGGCAATCTTGGGATTATGTTTCCAATGATTACAAGTGTATCAGAGCTAAAAGAAATTCTTGCAATCTGTGAGGCGGTCAAGAAAGAACTGCAAGAAAATAGTATGCCATATGCAGAGCATGTGGAACTTGGGATTATGATTGAAACGCCTGCTGCTGCCATAATCAGCGACCAGTTAGCACCAATGGTAGACTTTTTCAGTGTTGGGACAAATGATTTAACACAGTATACACTTGCCTGTGACCGACAAAATTCGGATATTGAATCATTTTGTGACACTCATCATGAGTCGATTCTCAGATTGATTGAATGGAGTGCAAAAAATGCCCATCAAAATGGTGCATGGATTGGAATTTGCGGAGAGCTTGCGGCAGATACTACCTTAACAGAAACATTTCTTAAAATGGAAATAGATGAACTTTCTGTTTCGCCTGCCTTTGTACTAAAAGTGCGGGATGCTGTTAGGAATGTAGATCTTTCTAAATAGTATAAATTTTATTTTTCAAACAACAAATAGTATGTTGGCTTTGTTAGCAGTGATAAAATGTATATTAACATAAATCAAAATATCATTATAATTTCAAAAAAGAACCCTGTCACCTCATTGCCTTTTGAGATAACAGGGTTTTTATTATTTAGTTGAATCGTTCATCAATGACACGAGCCGTTTTCTTGGTACTGCGAGGTAAAACGCCAACTTCCACGACTTTTACAATTGGTGTAAAACCAATCCGGCTTTTAACTTTTTCTGCAATATTGTGACTCAGTTCTGTAAAATCTATATCACCGGTGGATTCTACATAAATTCGCATGGTATCCTTTCCGTCCAGATGAGAAATCCGAATCTGATATTCACTGGAAATTTCATGGAATGTTCCCAAAATTTCTTCAATCTGACTTGGAAATACGTTTACACCTTTTATTTTCATCATATCATCGGTTCTACCCATGATGACATCAATTCTTGGAAATTTACTGCCGCACGCACAGGTGCCAGGGATGATTCTGGAGAGATCATGCGTACGATAACGGATCAGTGGTGCGCCTTCTTTGACCAGTGTGGTAATGACAATTTCACCGATTTCGCCGTCCGGCAGATTTTCTCCCGTTATCGGATCAATGATTTCCAAATAGATAAAGTCATCCCAATAGTGCATGCCACAGTTTTCTTTGCAGCTGATACCAATGCCCGGTCCATAAATTTCTGTCAGACCGTAGATATCATACAGTTCAATGCCCAGTTCACTGGAAATTCGATCCCGCATTTTTTGACTCCAGCGTTCGGAGCCGATGACCCCTTTTTTCAGGTGAATTTTCTCTTTTATACCACGCTTGGCAATTTCCTCAGCCAATAATAATGCATAAGAAGAGGTGGAACAGAGGACAGTACTTTCCATATCCATCATCATTTGCAGCTGTTTTTCCGTATTGCCCGGTCCCATGGGAATCACCATAGCTCCTAATTTTTCTGCACCATTTTGGAAACCAATGCCGGCTGTCCAAAGTCCATATCCCGGTGTAACCTGAATACGGTCTTTTTTTGTAATACCGGCTGTCTCATAACAGCGTTTGAATTGAATCGCCCAGTCATCCACGTCTTTTGCGGTATAAGGAATGATGACTGGTGTACCAGTTGTACCAGAAGAAGAGTGAATCCGGACAATTTCCTCCTCCGGTACTGCCATTAGTCCCAGCGGATAGGCATCCCGTAAATCTTTTTTTTCCGAAAATGGAAGTTTTGCAAATTCTTCCGGCGTATGGATACTTGTTATGCCAGCATCCTCTAATTTTTTACCGTAAAAACTATTGGAGCGTATCAGGGTTTGTATTCGATCATTGATTTGTTTTAATTGTATTTCTGTAATTTTCATAGTGATATTCCTCTTTTATCAGTTTTATTTTTGTGTGTATTCCAACGCTTTTCGATTTAGTTCTCGAAATTGTGGTTTTACAGTTTGTTCCATTGTTTTTTGTACTTCTTCTAATGTGAATGGCAAAATGCCGCTTCGCAAAACAGTTCCCAACATAATCATATTCAGTACCTTAGGAGAACCAATTTCCCGACAAGCTGCATCACCATCCAACACGGTTACTTGTTTAATTTGCCGCTGTAAATAGGAAATCATTGTCTCCGCCTCGTAAGCATTTCCATTTAGCGTTGCTGTTATGGGTTGAATGGGATGGGCATTTACGATAATACGACCATCTGGCTTCAAATATGGCAGCATTCGGACGGTTTCTGCTGGTTCAAAACCAATGAGCAGGTCAGCTGTGCCACGGGGAAACATGGGGCTGTGCAGATTTTCTCCTATTCGCAAAAAACTGAAAACACTGCCTCCTTTTTGTGCCATACCAATGGTTTCTGCACTCATGACAGGAATCCCTTTTGCCATGGCAGTCGATGCTAGCAGTTTGGAAGTCAGAACAATACCTTGACCACCGACACCACAGAGTAAGATGTTGTTATGCATGGCATTCACCTCCAATCGCAGATACAGGGCAAACTTGTGCACAGACACCACAGCCAGTACAGAGTGCTTGTTCTATTTGCACTTTGCCGTTTTGCAAAACGATTCCTGGGCAGCCTAGTGTGCGAATGCATTTTTTACACTGGATACACTTGTTTTCGTCAATTTCAGCTGGTTTATTAGATTTGATTAAGACTGCACAGGGAGACTTGAAAATAATCGCTTTCACGCCTTCCTGTGCTGTCACTCGTTTTACGCAAGCAATGGCTTCTTTTAGATGCAGAGGATTTACGGTTTCTACGGTTTTGACACCGATACCATGCAGCGTTTCTACAATGTTGACCTTGTCTACCACCTGTCCCATCATAGTTTTCCCGGTACCGGGGTGTGGTTGATGACCGGTCATTGCAGTGGTGGAATTGTCCAGAACGATTAGCGTCATATTTGCCTGATTGTATATGGCATTCACCATACCAGTAATAGCAGAGGCAAAGAAAGTAGAGTCTCCTACAAAGGCAAAGCAAGCAGTATCTGGCTCTATTTTTCCAATTCCCTGTGTGATATTGACACCAGCACCCATACAGAGACAGGTATCAACCATATCCAGCGGCATGGCATTCCCCAGTGTATAACAGCCGATGTCACCGCAGAAGACACTTTTCTTCCCCTTCATGGCTTCTTTTACCGCAAAGAAAGACGCTCTGTGTGGACATCCGGCACAAAGAACCGGCGGACGGACAGGTAATTCCGGCGGCGTTTCCAACTGCAATGGTTCTGGCAGCTTCCATTCCAGAAAAGCTGCCAAATTGGCAGCAATGCTGTCACAAGAGTTTTCTCCTGCTGGAGCGACATCATGTGTCAGTTTTCCACGTATCCTTGTGGAAAGATGATACTTTCCGCAAAGATAGGTAAGTTCCCGTTCTATGACGGGATCCAATTCTTCCAGACAGAGAACTTCATCCAAGTCTGTTAAAAATTGCACTGCAAGCGATTCTGGAAATGGAAATGGGGTTGCAATCTTGAGAATGCGAGGGGTAATTTTGCCTTGCAGGGCTTCCATGGTATAGGAAAAGCTGATGCCGTGTGTGGCAATCCCTTTTCTACAGGCAGTATCTGTAGATGGAATGATTTTGTTCTTTTTATAGGCAGAAAAAATTTCTGACAGTTCCTCATTGCGTGCTTCTATTTGTATATGGTTTTGATAGGAAAGTTTTGGGAAAATGACCCATTTAGAGGAATCTTTTAGAAAGCCTTCTGGTTGATTGCTCTCATATTCTATTTTGTCTTTTACTATAATAGAAGCGTAGCCGTGACAAATTCTAGTTGTCGGGCGAAATAGAACGGGTGTATGATACTGTTCAGAATAGGAAAATGCTTCTTGTATCATATCATAAGCTTCTTGTACGCTGGAAGGATCAAAACAGGGGAGTTTGGAGAAAGCTGCAAAATGGCGAGTATCCTGCTCCGTTTGAGAGGAAATAGGCCCTGGGTCGTCTGCAACTAAAACGACCATACCACCTTTTACGCCGACATATGCCAAACTCATTAGCGGGTCGGAGGCAACATTTAATCCCACTTGCTTCATGGTTACCATTGTTCTTGCACCGCAGTAAGCAGCACCAGCAGCCAGTTCTAAAGCTGCTTTTTCGTTGGTAGACCATTCCACATAAATTTCACCGTTGTTTTGTTTGGCTGCGGTTTCCAGCACTTCGGTGGACGGTGTTCCCGGATAGCCCGAGACAACGTTCAAACCAGCAGCCAATGCTCCCATTGCAATGGCTGCATTACCCATTAAAAATTCTGTATGCATGTTGATTCATCCAATCTTATTTGACATTTTTGGAATTCTTATCTGTAGTAAGACCATTCCAATTGACTCTTTCTTTTATTATAGGGGAATTGGCACGTAAAGTCAAGAGGATGTGTTTATTTTATACAGAAAATTTTAAATTGTATAGAATAAACATATAAAGAATGGCGATTTATAGCGGTTGTTTTTGAGAAACAGATTTTATTTTAGCTGTTTTACATAAAAATATATTTTTATGTTGATTTGATATAGATAGATTGCTTTTTAGAAGCAGGTGTGATATAATAAAATAAGAAAAATCAAATTCGTGTGCATGGACTGGAGGAAATGAAGATGAAACAGGAAATGACAGCCGAAATGACAGAGGAAGAATGGATTTATTTTAGTCGGCAATTTGCGAATTTATTTGGAATACCGGTTCGTCTTTATCGTGAAAAAGAAAAAATTTATTCTTATTTTATGCTCAATCTTAGTACGGATCCGCTTATTTTATGTATGGATGAAGTAATGCGGAAAAAAGAATCTGTTAGCTATTATGTATATAACAACTTTTTCTATTATGGAATTGTAAACCATGAGATGTATCAATTTATAGTGGGTCCAGTTACAGAATTAAAGGTTTCGGAACATGAATTGAGAAAGCTGGGATTTTCTCTGCATTTGCAGAAAGAGGAGTTACCACTTTTTGTTTCAGAAATGCATTCTCTATCTGGAATGCATTTAGATACATTATTGCAATCTTTGATTTTATATAATTATGCTGTCAATCGAACAATGTATAATATCTCAGATATTAGAATTGGAATGACGGAACAGGACATTCTTTCCTCAGAAATGAAAGAAAAAGAAACGTTTATTTCTGTAGAAACTGATTTCTGTGAGAATTGGGAACGTTCTTTTTTCATTGAAAAAGAGATTACCAAAAAGATTATGCAGGGAGATGTGGAAGGATTAATTGATGGTGCTACCAAAGTACCATCCGTCAGTTCTGGTCAGCTTGCTCCTTATCTAATTCGCCATCATAAGAACTTTTTCATTCGTCTGGAAACGATTTCAGCAAGGGCTGCCATACAGGCAGGATTGGATGTGGATGAGATTTTTTCCGTGGAAGAAAAATATATTGCAAAATGTGAATCACTTTGTAATATTGATCGCATTAAAAACCTTCAGTACCATATGATTTTGGACTATGCGGATCGAGTACGGAAGATGCATCAATATCATGGGGCCTCTTCTGATTTGGTACGAAAAGTTACAAAATATATTTGCAATCATATTTCAGAATCTATAAAAACCTCTGATATTGCAGCATATTGCGGAAAAAG
>JAUNJC010000001.1 GCA_030523195.1 Oscillospiraceae bacterium | reverse complement strand
TTATACCATAGGAGGGCTATTTTTTCTATTGTCCGTTTTTACTGGACTTGTGCATGTCCAAAGACAAGTGTACGGTTTTGTATAAATAAAAATGTTAATTTGATGATCAAACGCCATACTTTGTGGTAGAAACCTTTACGCCAACACCCATTGTAGAAGTAACGGTGCAGGACTTCAGGTAGGTACCCTTTGCAGCAGACGGCTTTGCCTTTACGATGGCATCCATCAGAACCTCAAAGTTCTGAACCAGCTTTTCTGTACCGAAAGAAGCCTTGCCGATCGGGCAGTGAATGATGTTGGTCTTGTCGAGACGATACTCAATCTTACCAGCCTTTGCTTCGGTGATGGCCTTTGCAACGTCTGGTGTAACGGTACCAGCCTTCGGGTTCGGCATTAAGCCACGTGGACCGAGGATTTTACCTAGACGACCAACCAGACCCATCATATCCGGAGAAGCGATGACAACATCAAAATCCATCCAGTTTTCCTTGGTGATCTTTTCTACAAGATCCTGACCGCCGACATAATCTGCACCAGCAGCTTTTGCTGCTTCATACTTGTCTTCCTTGCAGAATACGCAAACACGAACAGTTTTACCAGTACCGTTCGGCAGAACAACTGCACCACGAACCTGCTGGTCAGCGTGTCTGGAGTCTACACCCAGACGGATGTGAGCTTCTACGGTCTCATCAAATTTAGCCTTTGCATTCTGGCAAACCAGTCCGAGTGCTTCTTCGGAAGCGTACTGCTTGCTGGCATCTACAGCCTTGCGGCTGTCAACATACTTTTTTCCGTGTTTCATTGATATGATTCCTCCTGATTCAGTGGTAATACCGGTGTGCTGTCTCGCACAGCCGATTAGCGGAATGCTCCTCCCACCATTTGAGAAGACAGAGCCGTGCAGGGTTGTCCTGCACCGACATGCCGCATTTTCATTCTCTTTTAGTCAACAACCACAATTCCCATGGAACGTGCGGTACCAGCAATCATGCTCATAGCGGCTTCCAAAGAACCGGCATTGAGATCCGGCATTTTGTGTTCCGCAATCTGCTTAATCTGTTCTTTTGTAATGTTTGCAACCTTTGTCTTGTTTGGAACGCCGGAAGCAGTTTCCAGACCGCAGGCTTTCTTTAACAGAACGGCAGCCGGCGGGGTCTTGGTGATAAATGTAAAGGAACGATCGGCATAAACCGTAATAACAACTGGAATAATCATACCAATGTCATTCTTGGTTCTCTCGTTAAATTCCTTTGTAAATGCCATAATATTGACACCGTGCTGACCCAGTGCAGGACCAACCGGCGGAGCAGGGGTTGCTTTCCCTGCCGGAATTTGAAGCTTAATATAACCTGTAACTTTCTGTGCCATGTTGCACACCTCCATAATGTGGTAAACGGCGGGCTTTTTTGCAGCAGCCCTCCCACGGGAATCTCGATGGATTCCGCTTGCTTATGCGTTTTTAAGAGTCCATGCGAACGATTTGATTGAGTGCCACAGTCGCTGGAGTTTCTCGTCCAAACATGGAAACCATGACATCAACTGTACCGTCCTCCATATTAATATTTTGTACAACGCCAACAAAACCATCCATTGCAGTACCGCTGATCATAATGGTATCGCCGACTGCATAATTGACTTCTGTTGTCGTTCCTGTTTCTACTCCGAGTGCAGCGACTTCTGCCTCAGAAAGAGGCGTCGGTTCGGAAGCCGGACCAACGAATCCAGTTACACCGCGAATGTTTTTCACAACGTGCCAGGTGTCGTCCGTGTAGATCATCTTGAGAAGTACATAGCTTGGAAATGTCTTACGTTCTACTTCTCTGGTTTTGCCGTCGGTAATTTCTGTTACCTTTTCTGTGGGAACCCGCACTTCCAAAATCATGTCATGCAGTTTCCGGTTTTCCACAACCTTTTCAATATCCTGTGCGACTTTGTTCTCATAGCCGGAATAAGTGTGGATGACGTACCATTTTGCAACTTCTGACATAAAAACGGCCTCCCTGCGTCGTTACTTGGAAAGTCCCATTAGAAATTCCATCAGTTTCAAGAAACCAAGATCCAGCAGACCGATGACAACGCTGCCAACAACGACAACGCACAATACAACAAGCGTATTGTTAAAAACCGTCCGCTTCGTTGGCCATACAACTTTTTTGAATTCCTTTCTCAGATCTTTGAACCAAGCGGCAATTCTCTTGAAGATTGACTTTTTCTCTTTTTCTTTTTTAGATTTCCCGGAGTCTGCGGCGTTTGCCTTTTTTTCCTTCTTGGCAGCTTTTTCTTCAGAAGCAGCTGTCTTTTTTTCTTTGTCGGACATCTCAGAACCTCCAGTCATCACTTTGTTTCTCTGTGCAAAGTATGCTTCCGGCAGAACTTGCAGTGTTTGTTCATTTCAATCCGTTCTGGATTGTTTCGCTTGTTCTTCTTGGTCACATAGTTGCGGCGCTTGCATTCTGTGCAAGCCAGTGTTACCTTCACTCTCATTATCGGCACCTCCTGCTCATATACTCCTCCCGTTCTGTGTAATACAGCGGGAGCCGGTTCGTTTGCCTCCCTCAAATACAGGTTTCTCCTGCAAAAAGGCATAAAAAGAAACCCCTGTAAAAGAGGTAATGCCATTATATCATGTTTTTTTTACTTTGTCAAGGGATTTTTTTGAAAAATACCGAAAAACATTTTTTCAGGCATGGGATGTACGGGAGAGAAAAGGAGGAGGCAGCACACGTTTTCTTTAAAAAATTACGATTTTCTGCGCCATTTGCAAATTGATTTTTATGACTTGCAGAAAAAGGCTTGCAGAAAGTTATGAAATCTGTTATAATGAAATAGATTATTGTATGGAGAGCGTTTTGGCAGCTTTCTGTAAATGCATAAAAGTGAGGAGTTTTTTCTATGGCAAAAATTAGAGTAGCCGTTTTATTCGGCGGCGTTTCCAGTGAACATGAAGTTTCTCTGATGTCTGCGGTCAATGTGATCAATAGTATTCCAAAGGATAAATATGAAATTATCTGTATTGGTATCACTAAAAAGGGCAGATGGTTGTATTTTCCGGGGGATGTGAGCGAAATTGCCACTGGTACTTGGGAAATGAATCCAGATTGTACAGCTGCAATTATCTCTCCTGATCCGATTCATAAGGGCATTATTACCATTGAGAATGGGGAAACATATATTAAAAAGGTAGATGTTGTATTTCCAGTTTTACATGGCAGAAATGGTGAAGATGGTAGATTGCAGGGCTTGCTGGAGATGGCAAAGCTGCCGTATGTCGGATGCGGAACCCTTAGCAGTGCACTCTGTATGGATAAATGTATGACCCATACAGTACTGGACTATAATGGGATTCGTACTGCAAAATGGGCATCGGTCAGTCAGCGGGAAATCAGCCGTTTGGATGAAACCTGTGAAGCCATTGCGGAGACACTGGGATTTCCAGTTTTCGTAAAGCCGGCAAATGCAGGTTCCTCTGTGGGCGTCAATAAAGCTACTGACATGGAAACCCTGAAAGAAGCCATTCAGATTGCTTTTTCTCATGACTGCAAAGTGGTCATTGAGGAATTCATTGACGGCAAGGAATTGGAAGTGGCAGTATTTGGCTATGACGCACCGTTTGCTTCCTATGTTGGGGAGATTCAGCCGGCTGCGGAATTCTATGATTATGAAGACAAGTACATCACTGGTACGTCACAGTTGTACATACCGGCACGAATTACGGATGATCAGTCGAATGCTTTGCGGGAAATTGCGGTAAAGGCATATAAGGCATTGGGATGCAAGGGGTTGTCTCGTGTTGACTTCTTTCTGCAAAAGGACGGCGGCATGATTTTGAATGAAATCAACACGTTGCCGGGCTTTACCAATATCAGTATGTATCCGAAGCTGATGGAACATCTTGGCATGTCCCAATCTTATCTGGTGGATAAGTTGATTGAACAGGCAATGGAAAATGCAGAACGGATGTATTAAATCCATTCTGCAACAAACAGCAATAGGATAGAGAGGGTAGAAGAGATGAAGAATGATGCCATTGGCGTATTCGACTCCGGTTTAGGGGGCTTAACAACCGTCAAAGAGTTGAATCGTTTGCTGCCGCATGAAAATATTATTTATTTTGGGGATATCGCAAGAGTACCATATGGCAGCCGCAGTCCGGAAACCATTCTGCGTTATGCAAAAGAGGATGTCGCTTTTTTGCGGCAGCATCAGGTTAAAATGATTATTGCTGCCTGTGGGACAGTGAGTTCTGTTGTAGGAGATCGACCGTTTGTGACGGATATGCCGTTTGCCGGTGTGATTTATCCGGCTGTAGCGGCGGCTTGTGCAGCAACCCGAACCAAACGGATTGGAATTATTGGGACACCAGCTACTATTAAAAGTGAAAGTTATAAAAAAGCCATTTTGCAACAGCATCCGGATTACTTTGTGGCAACACAGGCGTGTCCGCTGTTTGTGCATCTGGTGGAAAACGGTTATACAGATTTTCACAATCCGGTGACTCGTTTGGTGGCAGAGGAATATCTCGCACCGATTCAAGCACAGAAAGTGGATACTTTGATTTTAGGTTGTACGCATTATCCGGTTATTGCAGAGCTGATTGGAGATATTATGGGGGAAGATGTTACATTGATTTCTCCGGGAGCCGAGACGGCCGGTTATGCGAAGCAGTGCCTGACAGAAAAAAAATTATTGAGTGACCGAACGGAAAAAGGAAAAAATGTTTATTATGTCAGTGATAGTGTAGAACTGTTCACAGAGGGTGCCGCTCATTTTTTGCAAAAGGAAGTGACTGGCACAGTTTATCAGAGCAGTGGGCAGAAGGAGGCAGACTGTTGAAAGAAAAAGTAGAGATCGTTCTGCGAAGTGTGCAGCGAAACGAGGAAGAGGAAAACGAAACAGAACTGCGGACGGAAGGCACATATGAACAGAACGGAACGAAATGGTGCGTCTCCTATGAAGAGTCCGAAGCGACTGGTTTTGAAGGTTCTACCACGGAAATTACCGGAATAAACGGACGCTGTGTTTCTATTGTTCGGACAGGGTCGGCAAATTCCAATCTGATGATCGAAGTGGGAAAAAAACACTATTGCATATATGGAACACCATTTGGTGATATTACCGTTGGTGTTTTTACCCATAAAATTGAGGACCATTTAACCGCAGACGGCGGACAGCTTCATTTGCGGTATACGCTGGATGCAAATGCATCTTTTTTGTCAGAGAATGAAATCTATTTGGAAATTTCTAGAGTGAAACAGGAAGCATAAAGAGTGGGAGGAAAACGGGAAATGGCAGATTGTATGAAGCTTGCTGAAAAGGCACTGTATACATTATTATTAGATAGCGTTGGGCGTGCAGTTTCTGCCGGTACACTGCCGGCAGAGCCGATGAATGCATTCCGGATAGAAGTACCAGCGGACAAGTCACATGGTGACTTTGCAGCCAATATTGCAATGGTAAATGCCAAAACATTTAAGATGCCGCCGAGAAAAATTGCAGAGGCAATTTGCAGCGAATTGCAGTTGCAGGGAACGGATTTTGAACGGGCAGAAATTGCAGGACCGGGCTTTTTGAACTTTTTCCTGAAGCAGCAGTGGTTTTCCCATACAGTGGAAACCGTATTGCAGGAGGGAGATGACTATGGCAGAACGGAAACTGGTGCTGGTAAACGGATTCTGGTGGAATTTGTCTCTGCCAACCCGACCGGTCCAATGCATGTCGGCAATGCCAGAGGTGGTGCATTGGGGGATAGTCTGGCAGAAATTTTGAATTGGGCTGGCTATGACGCCAAGCGGGAATTCTACATCAATGATGCCGGCAATCAGATTGAAAAATTTGCCACTTCTTTGGAGGTTCGGTATTTACAGCTGTTCGACCCATCTGTAGAGATGCCGGAAGATGCCTATCAGGGTGCAGATATTATCGAACATGCGGAAGCTTTTCGGGAAATTTGTGGCGATCAATATGTAAACTGTGACAGCAAGGAACGGCGGAAGGCTCTGGTTGACTATGCATTGCCGAAAAATATTGCTGGACTGGAACGGGATTTGAAAAAATATCGGATTGTTTATGATAATTGGTTTCGGGAAAGCACACTGCATCAGAATGGAAGCGTTCAACATGTGGTAGAAGAATTGACCAATCGTGGTTATACTTATGAGCAGGATGGTGCAGTTTGGTTTAAAGCGACAGATTTTGGTGCAGATAAGGACTTTGTTCTGGTACGTGCAAACGGCATTCCTACTTATATTGTACCGGATATCGCTTACCACTATGATAAGCTGATGACTCGAAAATTTGACCGTGCGATTGATATTCTCGGTGCAGACCATCATGGTTATGTGCCAAGGCTGAAAGCGGCTTTAACTGCAATGGGCGTAGATGCCAGCCGGCTGGATGTTGTTCTGATGCAAATGGTCATGCTGATGCGGGACGGCGAAGTGGTCAAGCTTTCCAAGCGGAGCGGAAAGGCAATTACATTGGTAACGCTGTTGGACGAGATTCCCATTGATGCGGCTCGCTTCTTCTTTAATACTAGAGAGGCCAATTCGCATTTTGAATTTGATTTAGATCTGGCAGTAGAGAAATCTTCACAGAATCCAGTTTACTATGTACAATACGCTCATGCAAGAATTTGCAGTTTGCTGCGAAACATGGAAGAAGCAGGTGTTTCTACAGAGCAGACAGATATGTCTGTTTTACAGCGGTTAAATCAGCCGCAAGAGATTGCTTTGATTCGTCATTTGGCAGCCCTGCCTTCTAGAATTGATGCAGCAGCTGCTGCCTATGACCCATCAGAAATGACAAAATATGCAATGGAATTGGCAACGTTGTTCCATAAATTTTATGATGCCTGCACGGTAAAACATGCAGAACCAGAGGTACAGCAAGCTCGGCTGCTGCTTTGTAAGGCGGCGAAACAGGCATTGCGGAATACGCTGCGGATTCTAAAAATCGACTGCCCGGAAAAAATGTAATCACACTTTTTCGGCATGAACATTGAAATTTGCCTGTTTGTCGCAGTTCTTTTGTGATAGTTTCATGAAAAATATAAATTTTACAATTCGTCTATATCTTTTTGCGGTTGATTGTGTTACAATTTTTAATATATTTGAGCGGTATGCTCGAATAACGGACAAGAAACCGTTTTACGTTGTGGTATAAGATAGAAAACGAAAGGATGTTTCAATATGTCGAATCGATTATTTCAGGGGCTTGTCCATCAGATGCGGGATACCATTGATGCGACCGTCGGTGTGGTGGATGATACTGCTACCATTATTGCATGTAGTGATCTGACCAAAGTCGGCACTACCAATGAGTTCGTCTCTCTGGATTTGAGTGATGTCCATGATATTTTTATTCGGGACGGATATACTTATAAGCCGTTTGGTTCTCTGAACAAGCCAGAATATGCTGTGTTTGTAGAGGGTGTAGACGATGCAGCTGCAAAATATGCAAATATTCTTGCAATTGCTTTATTTAATGTAAAACAGTATTATGACGAAAAGTATGATCGAAATAACTTTATAAAAAATGTTGTGTTGGACAATGTGCTGCCGGGAGATATTGTGATCAAAGCGAGAGAACTGCATTTTAGTGCAGAGGTTAGCCGGGTTGTTTTGCTGATTCGGATTGTCTCTCTCAATGATGTTTCTGCTTATGATGTGATCCAGAATCTCTTTCCGGATAAAAATAAGGATTTTGTTTTTACTATTTCAGAGTGTGATATTGTATTGGTAAAGGAAATCAAGGGGACTGTGGAGGCAAAAGATCTGGAAAAGCTGGCACGTTCCATTGCGGATACACTCAGCGGTGAATTTTATACCCGTGTCAATGTCGGTATCGGTACGATTGTAGACAGTATTAAAGAATTGTCTCGTTCCTTCAAAGAGGCACAGACCGCTCTGGAAGTGGGAAAGGTATTCGATACAGACAAATCAATTGTCAGCTACGATAATTTGGGAATCGCACGTTTGATTTATCATCTGCCGACAACGCTCTGTGAAACCTTTTTGCATGAAGTATTTAAACGTGGCAGTATTGAATCACTGGATCATGAAACTTTGTTTACGATTCAGAAATTTTTTGAGAACAATTTGAATGTTTCTGAAACATCTAGAAAGTTGTTTGTACACCGGAATACGCTGGTATATCGGTTGGAAAAGATCAAGAAGTTGACGGGTCTGGATCTGCGGGAGTTTGACCATGCAATTATTTTTAAAATTGCACTGATGGTAAAACGGTATTTGTCTGCAAATCCAGCGAAGTTTTAAAAAACTCGGTCTGTAGCGAACATAGAAAGGACTGTATAGTACACATGGTGGAAATGAGAGATGTCTCTGTCGTGTATTCCGGCGGTGTCGATGCGCTGCATAATGTTAACCTGAAAATCAATGATGGTGACTTTGCGTTTGTAGTTGGGCCGTCCGGTGCGGGAAAAAGTACCATGATTAAGCTGATTCTCAAGGAAATCAACCCAAGCAGCGGTACGGTTTTCGTTAACGGCTACCATCTTGGAAAACTGAAACGGCGGCAGGTGCCGGCTTTACGGCGAACGATTGGCTTTGTCTTTCAGGACTTCCGTCTGATTCCGTCCATGACGGTATATGAAAACATTGCATTTGTGTTGCGTGTCATTGATGCACCAACGCAGTACATCAAAAAACGTGTTGCTTATGTCATTGATCTGGTTGGATTGCAGGATAAGGCTAAAAATTATCCGAATGAGTTATCCGGTGGTGAAATGCAGCGTGTTGCCATTGCAAGAGCACTGGTAAACGATCCCCAACTGATTATTGCAGACGAACCAACTGGTAACATTGATCCGGAGCTTTCCTATGAAATTGTAGATCTGCTGCGAGAAATTAACGAATGCGGTACCACGATTCTGATGGTGACGCATGAGCATAGTTTGGTTCGTTATTTTGGTGGGCGGATTATTACAATTCAGCAAGGGCGGATTGTGTTTGATGAAGTAGTTGGAGGCAATTTAATTCATGAAAGTTAGTGGCTTAAAGTATTTGGCTGGTCAGGGTGTGGAGAATATCTGGAAAAACCGAATGATGGCGTTTGCCTCATTTTGTGTCCTGTTGGTTTCTCTGCTGCTGGTCGGCGTGGCAACGCTGTTTTATATCAATATCTCTTCTATGGTGGGCGGTATTGAGGATAAAAACGAAATTATTGTCTATTTGAATGAGGATACGACAGAGGAACAGATTAGCGTTTTAAAGGGACAGTTGAGCCAGATTGACAACGTTGCAGATGTCAATTTTTATTCCAAAGAAGAATCGTTTGAAGATTTGAAAGCCAGTATGAATGATTATCAAATGCTTTTTGATTCTCTTGGAGATGACAATCCTTTGGTGGATGCGTATCGCCTTCGGGTGAAAGACATCGACCGGATTGAAGATACCATTGTCCAGATTGAAACTCTGGATCATATCTATTCCATTCGTGCACCGATGGATTTTGTAAATTTGTTGATGGAACTGCGGCGGATTATTACGGTTGTGTGCAGTGTCATTATTGTTGCACTTATCATTATCTCCGTTGTCATCATTGCAAATACCACCAAAGCGAGTGTGTTTGCAAGACGTTCCGAGATTCAGATTATGAAATATGTTGGTGCGACCAATGCATTCATTCGGATTCCTTTTTTCGTAGAAGGCATGGTGACAGGATTCCTTGCCGGCTGTGTGGCGTTTGTGATCACATGGGTCAGCTATGATTCTCTTGTCAACCTTGTCACGCAGCAGACCGATATTGTTTCTGTCATCGGCAGGAATAGTATTATGTCGTTCGGACAAGTTGCCGGCATTGTTGCAGTTGCCTATATTGGTATTGGTGTGCTGTTTGGTGCACTGGGCAGCGTCTTGTCTATGAGAAAACATCTGAATGTCTAAAAGGAGGAAACAGTATATGATGCGTTTAAAATGGATGAAGCGATTCCTATCTGTTGTACTTTGCGGTGCAATTTTGACGGCTGGTGTTTATGGCGGTGTCAGCATGACATCGGTTCCGGTTTCGGCGATGACATTAGCAGAATTGCAGAGCGAAAAGCAAGCAAATGCAGATAAGATTGCACAAAAGCAAAAGGAATTGGAAAGCCTGGGCAGTGATCAGCAGGAACAGGCAGACTTCCAAAAGGCTTTGGAAGAGAAAATTGCTTTGCAGCAGTCCAATTTGCAGATTGTGGATGAGGAATTGACTCGTCTGGAAGACGCAATTACCGAAAAAGAACAGGAAATTTGCGATTTAAAGAATGAGATCGCAGCATTGAATGTAGAAATTGCAGATGATCTGGAAGCTTTTAAGCAGCGGTTGCGTGCAATGTATGTACAGGGCAATGATAGCCTTGCATCCGCACTGGTTGGTTCTACAGATTTCTATGATTTTCTTTCCAAGTACGATCTCATGTCCAGAATTGCCAAGCATGATAATGAGTTGGTTTCTGATTTGCAGGATAAGCTGAAAACTTGCGAAGAAAAACAGCAGGCTTTAGAAGAGGAAAAAAATGCACTTGCAGAGCAGAAGACTTCTGAAAAGCAGAAGAAAGAAGAATTTGCAGCCGCATTGCAGCAGTTGCAGGATGACTATGCAATGTCTACAGAAGAAGCTGCCCGTCTGGCAGAAGAAGAATCTTCTATCCATGCAGATATTCATGCATTGGAAGCAGACAACGCAGCAAAGGATGCAGAGTCTGATCAAATTCAATCTGCGATCCGCAAAGCACAGGAAGCAGCTCGTGCGACTACCGTCACAACAACGACGACCACGACAACAACTACTACCACGACCACAACAACCGCTATGGCTGTAGAAACAGATGAGGAAGAAGCAATTACGACTTCTACTACCACTACGACGGCTACAGATTGGTCAGAGGAAGAGGTACCAGAGGAAACGACAGTGGTTACCACGACCACAGAGGCAGAAGTAATAACAACTGCTCCGTATGAGGAAGTGGAGACAACAGAGGCGACTACAACTACTACAACGGAGTTCGTAGAGCCGGAAACTGAGCCGGAGACAGAAGCAACCACCACAACTACGACAACGGCTGCAACCACTGCACCGACTACGACTGCGGAAACGACCACCACAACCGTGGCAACAACGTCTGCACCGTATAATGAGTCGCAGTTTGCATGGCCGGTCCCAGGTTTCTATTATATCTCCAGTGGTTATGGTTCTCGTTGGGGCAGTAACCATGGCGGAATTGATATCGCAGGCGGCGGTATCAGCGGTGCACCAGTTGTAGCATCCAGAAGTGGTACTGTTATCTATGTGAGCAACGGATGCAGCCATAACTATGGTAAGAGTTCCAGCTGCGGATGCGGCGGCGGTTATGGCAACTACTGCATTATTGAGCATGACGGTACATATTCCACTGTATATGGACATATGGCATCTGTAAATGTGTCTTATGGACAGCAGGTGAGCCAAGGTGATGTAATTGGCTACGTTGGTTCTACTGGTTGGTCTACAGGTTACCATTTGCACTTTGAAATTCGTGTCAATGGCAGCCGTGTGGATCCGAGCAGTTATTTGTACTAATTAGAAGACGACATAAAACGGTTATTTTGGAATAGAATATGATATCAGGACAGAGCAGGGGGACTAAAAACAGTCGTTCTGCTCTGTTTTTTAGAAAGGAATGAGAGAATAATGCAGTGGAGCAGCTTTTGGAAGCGGTTGTTCATCGGCGTCTTGCTTGCGTTTGCATTGTGCATGAGCTTATTGGCTTATCGGCTGGGAATGGCGTTAAAAGCAACGCAAGCGGCTTTGGGAGATTGCGAACGGTTGGAAAATCTACAGCAAGTTGTGGAGTCGGATTATTATGATAAGGTGGATATGGAAACGCTGATGGATGGTGCTTTGAAAGGTTATGTTGGTGCATTGGAAGATCCATATTCCGGCTATTTGACGCCAGGAGAATATCAGCAATGGCAGAGCAATGAAGCAGGTGTTTCCGTTGGTATTGGTGTTACGGTTACGTTGACAGAGGATGGCAGCGGTTTGCAGGTTGTTTCTGTAGAAGATTCGTCACCAGCAAAGATAGCGGGTTTGCAAGTAGATGATGTCATTACTGGTGTAGATGGCAAGACAGTTGTCGACCTTGGCTATCAGGAGGCAGTGAATCATGTACGTGGTGAAGCAGGTACCAGTGTAGAACTAACAGTGCAGCGTGGCGAAACGGAATGGAAGAAGACTGTGCAGCGACAGGAGATCGAAGTGATTTCTGCTTATGGTGTGATGCTGGAAAACCAGATTGGCTATATTCGGATTGCATCATTTAAGGAAAATACAGTGGAACAGTTTCAAACAGCTTTGCAAAACTTGTTGAAAAACGGTGCGAAAGCACTGGTATTCGATGTGCGGGAAGATGGCGGCGGACTGGTTGCCGCATTGGAAAAAGTGATAGATCCGTTATTGCCGGAGGGCGATATTGCAACAGCAACATATAACAACGGAGAAACAAAGCTTTTGGTGCATTCGGATGCAAATGAATTGCAGCTGCCCATGATGGTATTGGTGAATGGAAATACAGCAAGTGCCGCAGAATTGTTTACTGCCTCTTTAAAGGATTTTGAAAAAGCCGAAGTCATTGGAGAGCAGACATTTGGCAAAGGAATTATGCAGAATACCGTAGAAATGAAAGATGGCGGTGCAGTCACATTGACGGTTGCTACCTATCAGACCACACGAGGGGAATGCTATCATGGTGTTGGCATTACGCCCGATGTGGTGATCAAAGAAGATTACGAAACCATTGATTTTAACCATCCCGATCCAGACCATGATGCACAGTTGAAACAGGCAATGGAATTACTGGATGCAAAAATAAAATAAAAATATTGTGCGTTCCACGAAGTAGCTGCCAGTGGAACGCATATTTTTTTGAACAAATTGTAAATCATAGCGGAATCCTATTGACAGAACTGTTATTACCGTATATACTGTATATACACGGTAGACAAGGAGGGATGTACATGCAGCTGATGATTCGCAATAATACCGCTACACCGATTTATCAGCAAATTTATCAACAGATTAAGGAACAAATTATCAGTGGTGCCTTGACAGAAGATACCATACTGCCGTCTATTCGTAGTCTGGCGAAGGAATTACGCATTAGTATTATTACTACAAAACGAGCTTATGAGGAACTGGAACGGGATGGCTTTGTCTATACTATTGCTGGAAAAGGTGTATTTGTTGCAAGAAAAAATATGGAAGTGCTGCGGGAGGAATGGCTGCGGCAAATTGAGGAACATATGGAAGCCATTGTGACACTTTCGAAAGGCTGTGGCCTTTCGAAAGTGGAGTTACAGGAAATGCTGGATATGATTTTTGAGGAGGAACCATCATGCAATACGCAATCGAATTGACAAATTTATGCAAACAATATTCAAAGTTTCAACTGAAAGATGTGAGTTTTAGCTTGCCTATGGGCTATGTCATGGGATTTATCGGAGAAAACGGAGCAGGAAAAACAACTGTGATGAAATCCATGCTGCATTTGGTACATCCGGATAGTGGTCAGATTTTGCTGCTGGGGCAGGATGCCAGCAAGGAAAATGCAGACTTGAAACAAAAAATCGGTGTGGTATTGGATACTGCTAATTTCCCACAGAGTTTCCATACCAGCGATGTCAATCAGATGTTGAAACGAATTTATACCAACTGGGACTCTGATTTATATTGGAAATACATAGAACGCTTTCAACTGCCAGAGAAGAAAAAGTTTAAAGAGTTTTCTATGGGCATGAAGAAAAAGCTTGCAGTTGCCGCAGCCCTTTCTCACCATCCTACTTTGCTGATTCTGGATGAAGTGACTGCCGGATTGGATCCGATGGTACGGGAAGAGATTTTGGATGTATTCCGGGAGTTTGTCAGCGATGGGGAACACGCTGTACTGATTTCTTCCCATATTATCAGCGATTTGGAAAAAATCTGCGATTATGTGACATTCTTGCATCAGGGAAAGCTACTGTTTAGTATGGAACGGGATACTTTGCTGGATACTTACTGTATGGTGCAATGCAGTGCAGAAGCAGCAAAGCGTTTGCCAGCGGAAGCGATTTGCGGTAAACGGGATACACCATATCATATTGAACTGCTCTGTAAACGAGAGATGTTGCCATCTTCTGTACAGGCAGAACCAGTTGGTATTGAGGACATTATGATTTTTCTGACCAAATATGCAGGAGGAAATGCAAAATGAGTACACTGCTCTGGTATCGCTTTCGGGTTCTCTGGAAACAGTTCAAAGCATTGACATGGGTGCTGTTGATTACAGCGGCAGTCGTGTTAGTGGTAGGAATTGTTTGTACGGCTACCAACAACAACGAAACGATGGATCACTATTATTTTGGTTTTGCCATTGGATTCCTTTCTATCTATTCCGCTATGATTCCTGTTTTTATGCTGCAAATAGAAGAACAGGAAAAGAATGTGGATTTGTTACTGATCCTTCCTGTTACACGGAAACAAACTGCACTGGTCAATTATATTGTCACATGGATTTGTGCCGTTGTGGTTGGTATTTATGCCTTACTATTATCTATTGTTCTGCAAGATGGCGTGGAAATGGTGTTATTCTCTGTTGGCATTATTTTGTTGATTAATACGATTTATATTCCACTTTCTATTTGGCTGGGGGCACAGCGTTCTGCCATTGTTCTTTTTATTCTCGGAGCATTGATCTGCATTGGTGGTTCAGAATGGGGAGAGCAATTGGAAAAAAGTCTGCCTGTTTCGGGCTCTGTTCTCCTTGTCATTGCGGCAGTTCTTCTTGTGATTCTGCATCTTGTTTCGATTAGCATCAGTATTCTGCAACATCAGAAAAAAGATTTTTAAGGAGGGATAGATTATGCTTGGTCTCATCTGGAAAGATTTTAAAATGTTACGCATGCAATTTGGCATGATGAGTGCGATATTTGTTTTTTTTCTGATTCTTGCAATGCAAGATGGAAATGATCTTTTTCCGTTGAACTTTATGACGATGATGCCTGTTTTTTTCACGTTGATCCCTTGTTCTGCATTGGCACAGGAACAACAGGAAAATACATTGCCATGGCTGCTTTCTCTGCCATGCAGCCGGAAACAAATGGTATTCGAAAAATATATTTTGCTAATTGTAATTTCTTTTCTTATATATATGTGCTGCGGTATCATTTTGTTTTGGTTGACGAAGGATGTCACACGTCTGGGTAATTGTTTGTTTTTTATTTTGTGTGGGATTGTAATGCAATGTATTTTGTTGCCGCTATACTATAAGATTGGTTATCAAAAGGGAAAAATTGTTTTCATGATTCTATGTGGTGGATTTGGCGGTACAATTGGTCTGTTAAGTGGTGCCGAAATTGATATACCTAATATGAATGGGATTGCTTTGGTTGCTATGTTTGCAGCTGTATTGCTGATATTGCCGATTTCGATTTTCTGTTCTACAAAATTAATGGAAAAAAAGGAGTATTAAAGTTAAGTTATGGAACAAAATTTCAAAAAAGCGTTACGAAAAGCGTCGAATGTGAACTCGCTTTTGCTGATATTATTTTATGCATTGGTATTCGGCGGTGCATTTGTGATACGGTTACTTCTGCCGCAAATTATGGATAAAACTGGAACATATTACATAGCGTGCAATCAGATTTGTGTTTTTCTCTTTCAGTATGTTATCGTTGTACCCATACTGCTGTTGATTTTTCGTGCGGTTCTTGGGAAAAAAATCGGCTGGAAATTAAAAGACAGCTATCATAAACCACAGGCAACGGCTGGGCAATGTATACGCTGGTGTCTGATTTCGTTGGGTTTGGTTTATGCAACAACCTTTTTTAGTAATATATTTTTTAATATCCTTCAAATGCTGACAGGTATGCAGTTACATGCACCTTCTATGGTAGCGGAACAAAACTGGCTTGGCTATCTGACCAATTTTTTTGCATTTGCAATTTTAGCACCCATTTTTGAAGAAATGTTGTTCCGTGCAACGCTGTTCCGCAATACCGAACGGTTTGGCGGATGGTTTGCCGTGGTGATGACTGGAATTTTCTTTGGATTGTGGCATGGCAACTATGCACAGATTATTTATGCAGCAATGTTGGGCGTTTGCGTGGCATTTCTGACTGCAAAAACACGTTCCGTTTTGCCTGCTATGGCTGTGCATTTCATTATGAATTTGATTGGTGCCATTCAGTCTGTTGCATACAGCGGAATTGACATCAGCGATCCTGATTATATGAATCCTTCTCATTTGATGGAACACATCGGAAATTTTGCTGTGATTGGTATCATGGTTATGGTGGTAATCGGTTTCATGATAACAGGACTTATTTTGCTCATAATAGAATTGGTAAAGCATCGGGAAACGTTCCGGTTGGAAAATACCGTTCCACAGGTAAGCGGCAGCAGGAAGGCACTGGTGTATTTGACAGCACCTGTCACTGTAGTTTGTGTGATCGGTTTGTTGGCGATAACAATTTGGAATGCCATTGGGTAACAGTTATAGTTTATGATAGAAACAACAAAAAGACGGTTTGTTTATGGAAAACAGACCGTCTTTTTTTGTCTATACAGCATGATCGAATATTATCGTTGAATCATTTTCACTTGATATCCAGCTTCTTGAATTGTCTGCCGAATGGCAGAGTCGGAAACATTCCCCTTCAGATAAGCACGATTTTCTGACAGCACAACACGTACCGTTTCTACATCCTCCAGTTTTTGCAGTGCTTTTGTGACAGCAGCCACGCAGTGTTCGCACATCATGCCTTTAATCTGTATGGTGATTTCTTTGTCTATAGAGCCTTGTGTTGGTGGAGTTGTTATCTGTTTCATTCCAAATGGTCGGAATCGCCGCAGACGCAATGCGTTTCCAACTACAAAAATAGAACTGAAACTCATGGCAGCGGCTCCGAACATGGGATTTAACTCCCAACCTAATATTGGATAGAAGACACCAGCAGCAATTGGAATGCCAATAAGATTATAGATAAATGCCCAGAATAGATTTTGCTTAATATTGCGAATGGTGGCACGGCTCAGTTGAATCGCAGTGACAGCATCCTGTAAATTATTTCGCATCAGTACAATGTCCGCAGAAGCAATTGCCGCATCTGTTCCAGCTCCAATCGCAATGCCGACATCCGCCTGTGCTAGTGCGGGTGCATCATTGATGCCGTCACCAATCATAGCCGTTTTTTTGCCTTTTGCTTGTAGTTGTTTTATTTGCATTGCTTTATCTTGCGGTAAAACTTCTGCAATCACATGAGGAATGCCGGCTTGTTTGGCAATGGCTTCTGCGGTCAGTTGATTGTTACCTGTTAGAAGAATGACATCCAAGCCCATTTTCTGCATAGCAGCCACTGCGTTACGGCTAGTTTGCCGAATGGGATCGGCTGCAGTCAGAATGCCAAGCAGTTTTCCATTTGCAGCAAAGTAAAGTGGGGTTTTCCCTTCTTTTGCAAATACATCGGATTTGGCGGATTCCGGAAGAGAGATATCGTTTTCCTGCATCATTTTGCGGTTGCCGCCAAGACAGGGTATGCCATTGACGATACCGGAAACGCCTTGTCCAGCAATTTGTGTGAATTGTTCTACGGCTTGCAATGGTATTGTGTTTGTTTTACAGTGGGTGACAATGGCAGCTGCAAGCGGATGTTCGGATGGTTGTTCCAGTGCATAGGCAATGGATAACAATTGATCAGCAGAAACCGTTTCTTCTGGCAAAACATCCATAACCGTTGGTACGCCCTCTGTCAGTGTGCCGGTCTTGTCTAGTACTACGGTTTTCACACTGTGTGCCGTTTCTAGACTTTCTGCGGATTTGATGAGAACGCCATTTTTTGCACCCTGTCCCGTTCCAACCATAATGGCAGTCGGGGTAGCGAGTCCGAGGGCACACGGGCAGGAGATAACTAGTACGGATACGGCGGCTTTCAGTGCCATATGAAACGGGTTTCCAGTGAGCAGCCAAACGATTAGTGTGATGATGGCAATGCCAATGACAATTGGTACAAATACACCGCTGATTTTATCAGCCAGACGAGCAATTGGTGCTTTAGAACTGCCTGCTTCTTCCACCAGTTTGATAATTTGAGAAAGGGTCGTGTCAGCACCAACTTGTTCAGCACGGTATTCGAGATAGCCGGAACGGCAGACTGTTGCACTGAGAATGCGGTCACCGGATTGTTTTTCGACTGGCAGGCTTTCTCCAGTTAAAGCGGATTCATCTACAGAACCTTGTCCAGTGAGTACTGTGCCGTCTGCCGGAATCGCCGCACCGGTTTTTACTAAAATGGTATCGCCCACCTGAATCGAAGCAGTTGGGATTTCCTGTTCTATGCCGTTTCGTCGAACCAGAGCCGTTTGTGGCGTCAGTTTGACCAGAGAAGAAATGGCATCCGTTGTTTTTGCTTTTGAGCGTGCTTCTAAAAATTTTCCGAGTGAAATGAGTGTTAAAATCATACCAGCGGATTCATAATAAAGTTGATTCATGTGACTGTGTGCTGCATCCATATCCATTTTTCCAATGTCATAGGCAATGGCGAATGTGGCATAAAGACTGTAGCAAAAGGAAGCGGCGGAACCCAGTGCAATCAGGGTATCCATGGTAGGGGCACCATGGAGCAGGGAAGTTGTTCCCTTGATGAAATAGGTTCGATTCAAAAAGAGAATGGGAATTACTAAAATTAGTTCGATTAAGGCAATTAGCATTATACTGCTATGTCCCTGTAGAAAAGATGGCAGGGGAAATCCAATCATGTGTCCCATTCCGATATAGAACAGCGGAATTAAAAAGATAATCGACCAGATTAATCGGTTTCGTTCCGCATGATGTGAGACAATGGGCGTCGGATTAGCAGCGGATGTGTTGTTCATTTGTAAGGGCATTGCACCATAACCGGCTTTTTTGACTGCTGAAAAAATAGCGTCTGGTGTTACGGCTGCTTCATCAAATTCCACTGTCATATTGTTTTGCAGCAGATTGACCTGTACAGACTGTACGCCATTTACGGCGGCAACTGCTTTTTGTACATGGGCACTGCAAGCACTGCACGTCATGCCTGTGACGGAATAGCGTTCTTTTTTCATGAGAAACCTCCTTTTTGTATCCTGTCATATTTTATGCAAAAAAATTTATTTCATCAGCCTTTGCAGCGTTGTCACCAATTCGTCAATGATTTCTTCATTGCCGTTTTGGATATCTTGTACGACACAAGTTCGGATGTGCTGTTCCAGCAGTTCTCGATTAAAGGCGTGAAGGGCAGCATTGACGGCGGAAACTTGTATCAGAATATCTGGACAGTATGCATTTTTTTCTACCATTCCACGAATGCCTCGAATTTGTCCTTCAATGCGATTCAGCCGGTGAATGAGTTTTGTGTATTCTTCTTCAGAACGAATTTTCTGCTTGTGACAGCAAGGACATGTTTCTTTTGTATCCTTTTTCATTGTATCTGCCTCCATTTCGGTGATACTCTCATTATATACCCCTATAGGGTATTTGTCAAGTATTTTTTATCGGAATGACTCGCAGATTTTTTGGAAAAATTATAAATAAGGCTTGTTTGTTTGCTTTAGCTGTGTTATACTATTCTTGTAAAAAAGAAAAGAGGTTGAAAATATATGGTGAAATTGATCGCAACCGATATGGATGGGACACTTTTGGACGATGAGAAACGATTGCCGGTGGAATTTCCAAGACTTTTAGAGGTGTTGACAGAAAAAAATGTTGCCTTTGCAGTGGCAAGTGGGCGATCTTATCCAGCTTTACAGACCCTTTTTCAGGAGAAAACGGATTCTCTACTGCTGATTTGTGATAATGGTGCACATGTCCGCATACCGGGGCAGCCGCCTGTTTATCAGTGTATGCCATTTTCTGTTGTACATGCAGTGTTGGATATTTGTCAACAACTGTCGAATGCAGTACCAGTATTATGTGGAATAGAGGGCATTTATTATCCAAATACGGCAAAAGCACAATTTCAAAAAGAGATTTCCAATTTTTATGTGCAGTTTACAGATATGGCTTATGCAGATCTCTATCAGATTACCGATCCGATTATTAAAATTGCCCTTTGCGTAATGGATGGACCAGAAAAAATGTTGTATCCCATTTTGAACAGCAAATTTGGCAGGGATTATGAACTTGTAATTTCTGGAAATGTATGGATGGATATGATGTGTAAAGGGGTCAGCAAAGGAAATGCAGTCGCAAAATTACAGCAAATGCTGCATGTGACACCCATGGAAACGATGGTGTTCGGCGATTATCAAAATGATGTTTCTATGTTTTCGCAGGCATATTATAGCTATGCAATGAAACAGGCGAGCAAAGAAGTGCAACAGCATGCTCGTTTTCTTGCACCAGCCAATACAGAAAACGGTGTGGTGCGAACGATTTGTAATATTTTGCAGCTGCCAGATTTACAAGAATAGAAAAGGAATTCATACTATGAGAAGAATTGTGCAGTTTGGAATGGCTATGCTGCTGTTTGTTTATAGCTGTTTTTATGATAGAAATATAATGCTAGTGTATGCAGAAGACACGCTGCAAACAGATGATGGCATTTACTATGAAGTGACAGAACAGAACACGATTCGGATTACTGGTGCCAAAGCCTCCCTTTCTGAAATTCAAATTCCATCTGAAATTGATGGCATTGCCGTTACACAGATTGGAGATTATGCATTTTTGGATCATACCCGGTTACAGGCGATTGTTTTGCCGGACTCTTTACAGGAGATTGGAAACTACGCTTTTTTGAATTGCAGCCGGTTGGAGACTGTAAAAATTCCAGTTACTTTACAGAATGTAGGTTGGGGAATTTTGTCAGATACGCCTTGGCTGACGGCACAAGAAGGAGAATATGTGATTATTGGCAATCAAATTCTCATTGCATACAAAGGCACGTCAGAAAACATTTCTGTTCCAAAAGGTGTGCGGAAGATTGCTGGTTTTGCATTTGAGAAAAATATGATGATACAGTCTGTGCAGTTACCGGAATCTTTGATTGCACTGAACGCCTATGCTTTTGCAGGCTGTCGAAAGATACAGGAAATCCAATTGCCAATGGGGTTGCAGTTTATCGGTCCCAATGCATTTTTTGAGTGTAAACAGCTTCAGCAGATCACAATACCAGATAGTGTGACTGAGATCGGAGAACGGGCATTCTACCAATGTTCTGCCCTTCAAACGGTTCGTTTGCCCAACAAGCTGAAAGAAATCAGTGCAGGCTTATTTTATCACTGTGTGTCATTGAGGAAAATTCAATTTCCCGATTCTGTGGAGAAAATTGCTACTGTGGCATTTCAAGGCTGCACCGCACTTGGAAGTATTATCCTTTCCGAGCATGTTTATAAGATTGAGCAGGATGCGTTTGCAGATTGCGATAATTTACAGCAGATTGTGTTGAAGAATGCAAATTGTATGTTGTTTCAGACAGAAACTACTTTGCCCGAACAGACAATTATTGTATCAGAAGATAACAGTTCTGTGAAAGCCTATGCAGATAGCTATGAAAGAGCATTCGTTGCACTGCCAGTGCTGTATGGAGATGTCGATGAGGATGCGAATGTTATGGTGGAGGATGCTGTTTTGATTTTGACCGTTTATGCAAGAAGTTGTGCCGGATTGCAAAATCAGTTGTCCGATCGGCAAAAAATTGCTGCGGATTATGATCAGAATGGCAGCATTCAGGTCGAGGATGCTGTTGCTGTGCTGACTGTTTATGCAAGACGTTCCGCTGGATTGGAAATTTGAAAATACGGTGAAAATGAAAAAAGTTTGTTAATTTTTGAAAAATCAACTTGACAGGAAAACATCGTTGTATTATAATGATTAACTGTGTGGCATTGCCGCATGAAAAAAGTAAAATCAGAAAAGGAGGAAACATATGCCAACGTTTAACCAGTTAGTCCGTAAGGGAAGAAAGGTTCAGGCAGTTAAGTCCACTGCACCGGCTCTGCAAAAGGGTTACAATGCAAAGAAGAAGGTAACAACCAATCAGAGTTCACCGCAGAAAAGAGGCGTCTGCACTGCTGTTCGTACCGCTACACCGAAAAAGCCGAACTCTGCAATGCGGAAAATCGCCAGAGTTAAGCTGACCAATGGTTACGAAGTAACTTCGTATATTCCGGGTATTGGGCACAACTTGCAGGAACACAGCGTGGTTTTGATCCGTGGCGGCCGTGTTAAGGATCTGCCGGGTGTTCGTTACCACATTATCAGAGGTACTCTGGATGCACAGGGCGTTGCTAACAGAATGCAGGCTCGTTCCAAGTATGGTGCAAAGAGACCAAAGGCTGGCAAGAAGTAAGCCAAAGCCAAATCATTCAAAACAGGAATTACAACTACCACAGGAAGCATGTGGAGATCATATAGATGTCCGAAGGGACAGCGATCCTCTGCACTGGCTTCTGACGGTCGGCAAGTGGAAACTTGCCTGAACGAGTACCTGTGAATTCACGCAAGACGGCATAAATTGCCGAAAGCAAGCAAATAATGTGAAGGAGGGAAGCGAAAATGCCAAGAAGAGGTAAAATCGCAAAACGTGACGTGCTGGAGGATCCGATTTACAAATCCAAGCTCGTAACCCGTCTGATCAACAATGTGATGATTGACGGAAAGAAGGGCGTTGCACAGAAAATAGTTTACGGTGCATTTGATATCGTTTCGGAAAAGACTGGCAAGGAAGCATTGGAAATGTTTGAACAGGCTATGGAAAATGTAATGCCGGTTCTGGAAGTAAAGGCTCGCCGTATGGGCGGTGCAACCTATCAGGTTCCAATGGAAGTTCGTCCAGAGCGTCGGCAGACATTGGGCCTTCGTTGGATCACCAAGTATGCTAGACTGCGGAACGAAAAGACAATGAAGGAACGTCTTGCAGGAGAAATCCTTGATGCACTGAACAATACTGGCGGTGCATGCAAGAAGCGTGACGATACCCATAAGATGGCAGAAGCAAACAAGGCGTTTGCACACTATCGTTGGTAATCACACTGCCTTTGTAAGAGAAATAGGAGGATTACTATGGCAAGAGATTGTTCCCTGGAAAATACAAGAAATATCGGCATCATGGCACACATTGATGCTGGTAAAACCACTACCACGGAGCGTATCCTGTTCTATACGGGAATCAACCATAAGATCGGTGAAACCCATGAAGGTGCATCTACGATGGACTGGATGGAACAGGAAAAGGAAAGAGGCATTACCATTACCTCCGCTGCAACTACCGCATATTGGGGCGGTCACAGAATCAACATCATTGATACACCGGGACACGTTGACTTTACAGTAGAAGTAGAACGTTCTCTGCGTGTGTTGGATGGTTCCGTTACCGTGTTTTGTGCAAAGGGCGGCGTAGAACCGCAGTCTGAAACTGTTTGGAGACAGGCTGATAAATATCACGTTCCGAGAATGGCTTATGTCAATAAGATGGACATCATGGGTGCAAATTTCTATCGTGTCGTAGAAATGATGCACGACAGATTGAAGTGTAATGCAGTGCCGATTCAGCTGCCGATTGGTTCGGAAAGCGATTTCAAGGGGATTATTGACCTCGTTGAAATGAAGGCATATGTTTATTATGATGACCTTGGAAAAGATATTCGTGTGGAAGAAATTCCGGACGATATGAAGGAAAAGGCAGAGGAATATCGTGCTTCCCTGATGGAACACGTTGCAGAGCAGGACGATGCATTGATGGAAAAGTACTTCGCAGAAGAAGAAATCACCATTGATGAAATCAAGGCTTGTATTCGGAAATCTACCATTGCCAATACGATGGTTCCTGTTGTTTGCGGTACTTCTTATAAGAATAAGGGCGTACAGAAACTGTTGGATGCGATTGTAGATTATATGCCGTCTCCGTTGGATGTACCAGCGATTAAGGGCACGAATCCAGATACCGGTGAGGAAGAATGCCGTCATTCTTCTGATGCAGAACCGTTCTCCGCTCTGGCATTTAAGATCGCAACAGACCCGTTTGTTGGAAAGTTGTGTTTCTTCCGTGTTTATTCCGGTGTGGTAACAGCAGGTTCTACTGTATTGAATGCTACCAAGGATAATAGAGAGAGAATGGGCCGTATCTTGCAGATGCACTCCAATCACAGAAAGGATATCGAAAATGTTTACGCTGGTGATATCGCTGCTGCGGTTGGTCTGAAGAATACCACAACTGGTGATACGCTCTGCGATGAAAAGAATCCGATTATTCTGGAATCCATGGAATTTCCAGAGCCAGTTATTCAGCTCGCAATTGAGCCGAAGACCAAGGCAGGTCAGGAAAAGATGGGAATTGCTCTGGCAAAACTGGCAGAAGAAGACCCGACCTTCAAGACCTATACAGACGAAGAAACCGGTCAGACGATTATCGCAGGTATGGGCGAGCTGCACTTGGATATCATTGTAGATCGTCTGTTGCGGGAATTTAAAGTAGAAGCAAACGTTGGTGCACCGCAGGTATCCTATAAGGAAACCATTAAGGGCAATGCCGATGTGGATTATAAATATAAGAAGCAGTCCGGTGGTAGCGGTCAGTACGGTCATGTTAAGATCCGTGTGAAGCCGAACGAATCTGGTAAGGGCTACGAATTCATCAACAAGGTTGTCGGCGGTTCTATTCCGAAGGAATATATCCCGGCTGTTGACGCTGGTATTCAGGGTGCAATGCAGGCAGGTATTTTGGCTGGCTATCAGGTAGTTGACGTTTCTGTAGAACTGTATGATGGTTCTTATCACGAAGTAGACTCTTCTGAAATGGCATTTAAGATTGCCGGTTCTATCGCATTCAAGGAAGCAATGCGGCAGGCACAGCCGGTTTTGATGGAACCAATTATGAAGGTTTCTGTTATTGTGCCGGATGAATATGTTGGTACAGTTATTGGCGACCTCAGTTCTCGCCGTGGTCAGATTCAGGGTCAGGAGACCAGAATGGGTACGGTGCAGGTAGATGCTTTGGTGCCGCTGTCTGAAATGTTCGGTTATACCAATGACCTGCGTTCTAACACACAGGGTCGTGGTCAGTACACCATGGAGCCGCATAGCTATCAGGAAGTACCGAAGAACATTGCTGAAAAGATTATGGCTGCCAGAAAGAAGTAATGCATATTTGGAAATGTGCAGAAGAAAAATCTGTATTTTTTTTCAAAAAAGACTTGCATTTCTCGTGAAAATCTGGTACAATAATCTTATCACATATTACGGCATAAGTAAGAATAATTTTTAGGAGGATTTTTCCAATGGCAAAGGCTAAATTTGAAAGAAACAAACCCCATGTAAACATTGGTACCATTGGTCACGTTGACCATGGTAAGACAACTTTGACTGCTGCAATTACAAAGACCTTGGCAATGAAGGGACAGGCTCAGTTCGAAGCTTACGATATGATCGACAAGGCTCCGGAAGAAAGAGAACGTGGTATCACAATCAATACTGCACACGTTGAATATGAAACTGACAAGCGTCACTATGCACACGTTGACTGTCCGGGACATGCTGACTATGTAAAGAACATGATCACAGGTGCTGCTCAGATGGACGGTGCAATTCTGGTAGTTGCTGCTTCTGACGGCCCGATGGCACAGACCAAGGAGCACATCCTGCTGGCTCGTCAGGTAGGTGTACCGGCAATCGTTGTATTCATGAACAAGGCTGATCAGGTTGATGATCCAGAACTGCTGGAACTGGTTGAAATGGATATCCGTGAGACCCTGTCTGAATATGAATTCCCGGGCGATGATATTCCGATTATCGTTGGTTCTGCTCTGGCTGCTCTGGAAGCTCCGGATGATCTGTCTGATCCGGCTTATAAGCCGATTCTGGATCTGATGGATGCAGTAGATGAATACATTCCGACTCCAGAACGTGATGATGCAAAGCCGTTCCTGATGCCGATCGAAGATACGATGACCATTTCTGGTCGTGGTACCGTTGTTACTGGTCGTGTAGAAAGAGGAAAGCTGAATGTCAACGAAACCGTTGAAATCGTTGGTCTGTCTCCGGAAAAGCTGTCTACTGTTGTAACTGGTATCGAAATGTTCAGAAAGACTTTGGACTTTGCAGAAGCTGGTGATAACATCGGTGCTCTGCTGCGTGGTATTACTAGACAGCAGGTTGAAAGAGGACAGGTTCTCTGCAAGCCGGGTTCCATTCATCCGCATACCAAGTTTAAGGGTCAGGTTTACGTTCTGAAGAAGGAAGAAGGCGGTCGTCATACACCGTTCTTCAACAACTACAGACCGCAGTTCTATTTCAGAACAACAGACGTAACAGGCATTATCACACTGCCGACTGATGTTGAAATGTGCACACCGGGTGATAACGTTGAAATGACAGTTGAACTGATTGCTCCAATCGCAATTGAAGAAGGTTTGCGTTTCGCTATCCGTGAGGGTGGTAGAACAGTTGGTTCTGGCGTTGTAACTGCTGTGATTGAA
This sequence comes from Oscillospiraceae bacterium, assembly GCA_030523195.1. Classification (GTDB taxonomy): domain Bacteria; phylum Bacillota; class Clostridia; order Oscillospirales; family Ruminococcaceae; genus Ruminococcus_C. The sequence goes on along the minus strand of JAUNJC010000001.1, from coordinate 38,420 downwards.
TAATTGTAATATGTGATAAATTGCGAGTTTTTCGCAAAAAGAAGGAGAATGGACGTTTGTCTGTTCTCTTTCTTTTTGACCTGTTTTCTGAAGGAAAGAACAGGCCTGTGCAAAATGCACAAAAAAATAAATCTTTTTTATGCTATTTTTTTAGTTTTTTCCATCGTTCTCTTATTGATTTTTTTGTCAGAATCGTGTATAATGATAACATGCGGTGAAATGTGGGGAAGTTTCCCCTTTTGTGGGCAACCTTTCCTGTACTTTTCCTATTTCAAATAGAAAGGGCGGCGGCAAGGTTGGATTCGCTGATTGGCACATATTATCATAACATCGATGCCAAGGGCAGAATGAATTTTCCAACCAAACTGCGAGAACAGCTTGGCAGTCCGTTTTATGTGACGAAAGGGCTGGATGCGCATTGCCTGACCGTGTATTCTGTAACAGAGTGGGAGCAGTTGGCACAAAAGGTGGCTGCTATTCCCGAAACCAAAGGGGCACAGATTAAACGCTGGCTCTTTTCCGGTGCCGGTGAAGTGGTTCCAGATAAGCAGGGACGCATTTTGATTCCACAGAATTTGAGACAGTTTGCAGGTCTGGAAAAGGATGTTGTTGTCATTGGTGCCAATAATAAGGCGGAAATCTGGGATCGAACCAGTTGGGACGCTGCGAATGCGGCGGTTGATTTGGAGGAAATGATGTCCGTCTTGAGTACACTCGGTTTCTAAAATAGGGAGGGTATTATGACATTTCAGCATATTCCTGTACTTTTGCAGGAGACACTTGCTGGGTTGCAGATTCAACCAGAAGGTGTTTATGTAGATGGTACAGTTGGTGGAGCTGGTCATGCTTGTGAAATTGCAAAGCAGCTGCATGGTAGGGGCAGATTAATTGGTTTGGATCGAGATCCAGACGCCGTTGCAGTCGCAACGGAACGATTGGCTTCCTATTCGGCAACGGTTGTGCAGGCAAATTATGATGAAATGGCACAGGTACTGCAACGTTTGGAAATTCCATCCGTAGATGGTATTTTATTAGACTTGGGCGTTTCTTCTCATCAATTGGATACGGAGGAACGTGGATTTTCCTATCATACGGATGCTCCATTGGATATGAGAATGAGTCAAACAGGAATGACCGCAGCGGATTTGGTAAATACATGGCCGCAGGAAGAAATTGCAAGGATTTTATTTGCTTACGGAGAGGAATCGTTTGCACGTGCGATTGCCAAAAATATTTGTCAGGCAAGGCAGGTGCAGCCGATTACAACAACATTACAGTTGGCGGAAATTGTGAAAAGCAGTGTACCACAGCGAGTGCGACGTGCTAAAAATCCGTGTAAGCAAACATTTCAGGCAATTCGGATTGCTGTAAATGATGAGTTTTCTCACTTGGAACGTGCATTGACCATTGCATTTTCCTGTTTAAAGCCGGGCGGAAGATTGGCGGTGATTACCTTTCATTCACTGGAAGATCGAATGGTGAAACAACAGTTTGCCAAGTGGTGCCAAGGTTGTATTTGTCCGCCTGATTTTCCAAAATGTGTTTGTGGAAGAGTGCCGCAAGGAAAGCTAGTGAATCGAAAGCCAATTACCGCAACAGAAACAGAATTAGAGCAAAATCGGAGAAGTCGGAGTGCAAAGCTGCGTGTAGTGGAAAGGAGTGCATCGGTTGATGAAGGAAACAGATGAAACCATACAGGCAGAGGAATGGGAAGACGATGAGGAGATCGTAGAAGAACGCACACGGCGGAAGCTTTTTTATATTGAGGCTGGAAAACGGAGTACACTGGCAAAAATCATAATTGGTAGTATTTTATCCTTGATGTTGTTTTCCCTGGTTATTAACAGCTATGTGCAGCTCAATGAGGTTTATTCCCAAATTTCCGCAGAAGAAAGCACGTTGAAAGATTTGCGAAGCGAAAATGTGAGAATGCAGACAGAATTAGAAGGACAGGCTTCTATTCGGAATATAAAAGAATACGCTGAGGAGCGGCTTGGTTTAAAAAAGCTAAATCGCTCTCAGATTCAATACATCCAGATTCAGACGGAGGATGAGGTCATTGTAGAAGAACCGGATCAGAACATTTTTGTTCAGATCAAGCGGAAGTTTAATGACCTGATTGCATATTTAAGAGGATAATATGCATATAGTTGGATAGAAAGCCTGTTGAGGAGAGATGGGCGAAAGGGTCTGAACCATAATTTATTTTGCTGCTATCGGCGGTGTAGTCTCAGACTGCATGATATATAAATAAAATTCGCCGTTAGTATAAAGACAAAGAAAGAGATACGAAATCGGGTGTCGGAAAAAGGAATTGGTTCGGCTTCGTTTACGCAGAAAGAGCTATCGGACAGGATAGACAAGACGAAGCCGGACACCGTTCCGTTTTCAATGCAGGTTCCAGAAATTGCTTTCTGCATCATCAAGAAATTCCTGTCGAATTGGGACAGTTTTATACAGGCGGGGGATTCGGTAACAGTTCCCTGCCTTCTTCTATTTTTATGCTGAAAGGGCGTGTCATTCTTTTGGATAATAAACAATATGATAAGTTGCAAGTATCTGGCACAAATGCACCAACTGCTAAAATGAAATTTCGTGCAAATGTCGTGATTCAAATTGCGATGGTGATTTTTTCTTGTTTTATTATTTGCAAGTTATTTAAAGTTTCCGTAATTGATAATAGCAAATATGAGGCGCTGGCAAATAATTATCATTTTGGAACAATGCGTTTGGAAGCACAGCGTGGAGCGATTTATGACGCAACTGGTACGCCATTGGCATGGAGTGCAACCGTCTATAACGTGTATATTGATCCGCAGCTTTTTCGGGATGAAATGGAAGATGTAGAAAAAAATAACGAAACTAAAAAAGCAGCAGCAGAAAAATCAGGAAAATCTGCAAAAGATTTGATTGATGTTTCCATGTTGAAAGAAAACATTGCTGTTTATTTAGCAGGGAAATTAAATCTGGAAAAGGAAGATATTTTAGAAGCATTTGAAGCAGAAGGCCGATATTATATCCTGCAAACACAGGTGGAAAAAAATATTGCAAATGAGATTGATAATTATTTTGATAATTTGAATCTGGTCTCTTTTGCAACAGAAGCCACGACAAAACGATATTATCCGCAGGAAGAATTAGCTGCTAGTGTCATTGGGTTTACTAATGGCGATGGGGATGGTCAATATGGTTTGGAATATCAATATAATGACTATCTTGCTGGTGTGGATGGCAGAATTATTTCTGCACAAGCGGCAAATGGAGAAGAGATGCCATATCGTTATTCTACTACATATGAAGCAGAAAATGGTTCTTCTCTTTATTTAACATTAGACACAACATTACAATATTATCTGGAAAAGGCAATTTCTGAAATGTCAGTGGAATTTAATGTGCAGCAACGTGCCTGCGGTATCATTATGAATCCAAAGACGGGTGCAATTTATGCTATGGCAACGTATCCTTCTTTTGATTTGAACCAGCCATCTGTAATTTATGATACCACTGTTGCAAAGAAGCTGGATTCCCTTACAGGGCAGGAATATAGTGATGCGTATCAGGAAGCAAGAGAAACGCAATGGAAAAATAAGGCGATTTCTGAAATTCATTTTCCGGGTTCTGTTTTTAAAGTTGTGACCACAGCAGCAGCAATGGAAGAAAAACTGATTGACTTGCAAAATGATTCTTTCTATTGTAATGGTTCTTTTACGGTTATGGGAGAAACCATAGGTTGTTCTAATCGGAATGGGCATGGTGCACAGTCGTTTACGAAGGCTTTGACAAACTCTTGTAACCCTGCATTCATGGAAATTGGGCTGCGTTTGGGAACTTCTAAATTCTCTTATTATTTTAAAGGATTTGGTTTGACAGAAAAGACCGGAATTGATTTACCGGGAGAAGCAAACAGTTTGTATATTTCAGAAGATGTGATGTCCAATGTGGATCTTGCATCATCTTCTTTCGGGCAGGCAAACAAAGTCACGCCAATTCAAACAATTACAGCGTATGCAGCTGCCATTAATGGCGGAAAATTGGTTACCCCTTATTTGGTGGAACAAATTGTGGATGCAGATGGCAATATTGTTATGGAACATCAGACAGAGGAGAAGCGGCAAGTTATTTCGGAAGCCACTTCGCAGACTGTACGGGAGCAGTTGGAAGCCGTTGTAGAGAACAATCCAACACATAATGCCTATATTGAAGGCTATCGAATTGGCGGTAAATCTGGTACTGCTGAAAAATTGGATGAATACGATGGGGTTGAAATGAAATATGCTGCATCCTATGGCTGCTTTGCTCCGGCAGATGATCCGGAAGTAATTATGCTGATCATAGCAGATGAACCGGATAATACCATTAACTATTACGGTAGTACTGTTGTTACACCGTATGCAAAGAACGTCATGTCTGAAATTTTGCCTTATCTGGGATTCTATCCAGAATATACGGATGAGGAATATGCAGAACGAAATGTTACAATACCGATGATGACAGAAAAATCATTGGAGAATGCAAAATCTACATTGGATGATATGGGTTTGACCTATGAAGTGATCGGTGAAGGAAATCGTGTTTTGTCACAATGTCCAAGAACCGGTTCTGTCATTGAAAAGGGCGGCAAAGTGATTTTGTATACTGAGGAGAATGTAGAACCGCAAGTAGTAAAAGTGCCAAATTTGTTGAATATGACTGCGTCTGAAGCAAACGCTGCTTTGACACAGCTTGGATTAAATATTGTAACATTGGGTGCTTCTTCTGAAGACGCAAATGCAAAAGTGCAGTTCCAGTCTGAAGAGGCAGGGACATCTGTAGAAATCGGAACCGTAATCAGTTTGACAATGTCTATCACGGAACAGCAGGAGGACGAACAAGGTGAAGAGGAATAGTGTAATGCAAGCTTAAATCTTTGTTCTGGGAAACAACAGCAGTCCCCACATTGCAAGGAGAAAAAAGGGGATGCTTTTTAGGAAAGCACTCCCTTTTTTGAAGGATAGAAAAATAAAATTGGAAAAGTAGATTGGAATATTGTAAATAAAAAGGAAAGGCGGTTATCTGTCATGCGGTTGTATGCATTATTAGAAGGCAATGCAGAAACAGGGTTAGAGGACAGAGAAATTAACGGTATTACAAGTGATTCACGAAAGGTGCAAGAAGGGTATCTATTTGTCTGTATCAAAGGGGAGCACTTTGATGGGCATACCGTTGCTGCGGAGATGTTGGAAAAAGGTGCGGCAGCCGTTATTGCAGAGCGAGATTTAGGACTTGGCAGGCAACAGATTCTTGTGCCGGATACCCATGTTTTTTATGGGCAGCTGTGTGCTGCCTGGTTCGATCATCCAGAACAGCAGATGAAATTTATTGGTGTTACGGGCACCAATGGAAAAACCACAATTACCAATGTCATTAAGCATATTTTGACAGCCAATGGGTATTTGGTTGGGCTGATTGGTACGATTCAGAATGAAATCGGGGATCAGGCATTTCATACCAATAATACGACACCAATGGTCTATGATCTGATGGCATTGTATCGGAAAATGGCGGATGCTGGCTGCGACTACGTTGTGATGGAGGTCTCTTCTTTTGGTTTGGTACAGCATCGCATTGGTCCGACACACTTCTGTGCAACTGTTTTTACAAATTTAACGCAAGATCATTTGGATTATCATAAGACAATGGAATCATATTATCAGGCAAAGAGAATGTTGTTTGATATTACGGATTATGCACTCATCAATACGGACGATGCCTATGGTAAACGTCTTGCAGGAGAGGTTTCTTGTGCAATGGAGACATATGGAAATTCTTCTTCAGCGGATTACTATGCAGATGCCATCAAGCTGCGGGCAAATGGAACGAGTTTTTGGCTGTGTTATAGTGGAAAATCGTATCCGGTTACGATGCAGATGACAGGAATGTTCAATGTCTATAATGTAATAGCAGCCTGTGCGGTCTGCATGGAATTGGGGTTATCCAATGCACAGGTTTTACAGGCTGTGCAGCAATGTCGAGGGGTGCGGGGACGCTGCGAAGTGATTCCCACTGGAAAGCCGTTTTCTGTTATTTGTGACTATGCACATACGCCGGATGCCATTGAAAATATTCTGCGTAGTGTGAAAGAATATACAGAGGGCAGATTAATTTGCCTGTTCGGATGCGGCGGCAATCGAGATAAAACAAAACGTCCAAAAATGGCAAGAGCAGCAGCAACCTATGCCGATTTTCTGATGATTACTTCGGATAATCCAAGAGACGAGGATCCGGAGGCAATTATTCAGGACATTTTGACAGGACTAGAAGGCACTTCAGTGCCATATGAAATTGTGGTGGATCGAAAGGAAGCCATTCTGCGTGGGATGCAGTTGGCTAAGCCGGGAGATGTATTGGTGTTAGCTGGGAAAGGACATGAGGATTATCAGATTTTGGCGAATAAAGTTCATATTCATATGGATGAACGGGAAATCGTTGCAGAGTGCTTGACAAAATTATAAGGTGAGGGAGAAAACATGGAGAAGTTACAATTATCAGAAATTGCAGCGGCTGTCGGGGGCACAGCGCCGTTTGAAGCAGAGGTCAATGACATCTGTACCGATACCAGAAAATTAGAACCGGGATGTTTGTTTCTGGCACTGCGTGGTGCCAATTTTGATGGGCATCAGTTTGTACAGAAGGCTATGACCGATGGTGCAGTGGCAGTAGTGACCGATCATCCCATTGATGATTTTCCTTGTATCGTTGTATCGGATACAGGAACGGCTTTGCTGCAAATTGCCGCTTACTATAGAAGAAAGTTTTCTCCGATCTTAGTGGGTGTAACCGGCAGTGTTGGCAAAACGACTACGAAAGAAATGATTGCACTGGTGCTTTCTACGACGTTTGAAACCTTGAAGACACAGGGAAATCTAAATAATGAAATTGGGCTGCCAAAGATGTTGCTGCATCTTGCACCAAAACATGAAGCTGCTGTGATTGAGATGGGCATGTCGCATTTTGGCGAAATTCATCGGCTGAGTTGTGCAACAAAGCCGACCATTGGCGTAATTACCAATATTGGATTTTCTCATATTGAAAATCTGGGTTCACAGGAAGGTATTTTGAAAGCAAAAATGGAAATACTGGATGGTATGGAACCCGATGCACCGCTGGTATTGAATGCAGATGATCCCCATCTTGCACCGTTTGCAGCGCAATTGGATAGACCAGTTTATACATATGGTCTGACAACCAAAACGGCGGATGTGACAGCGGAAGAAATACAGGAGCATGATAACGAAACGACCTTTACCATTGTTACAAAGGATGGCAGAACATTTCCGGCTGTTCTTCCTTGTGTGGGAATGCATAATGTGATGAATGCATTGGCAGCGTTCTGTGTTGGACGAATTTGCAGTATTGCACCAGATGTGATTTGCAGGTCATTGGCATCTTATGAGCCGATTCCATTTCGACAGAATATTGAACAGCGTGGACCATATACTGTCATTGCAGATTGCTATAATGCCAGTCCAGATTCTATGCGTGCTGCATTGCATGTATTGCGGCAGATGAAGGGGGAAGGCAGACGAGTTGCTGTTCTGGGTGATATGTTGGAGTTGGGAAAACTGTCTCCAAAGCTCCACAGCATGGTAGGAGATATGGCAGCTGCCAGTCATCTGGATCAATTGTTCTGTTATGGAAAAGAATCCATTGCAATTGCCAGAGCTGCCTCGTCAGTCGGAACATCGGTGTTTCACACAGAGGACAAGATAGAACTTTGCAGTGCAGTGCGAGCATATCTCAGACCGGGAGATGTGTTATTATTTAAAGCAAGCCGTGGAATGCATCTGGAAAACTGCATGGAAGAAATTTTCAGACAGGAGGAATCCGTACATGCCGTTGTGGAGTATTAATGTCGTTGTTGCACTGCTTTCCTTTGCAGTGGCAGCGATTTTCGGAAAGGCATTGATTCCTTTCCTGCATAAGTTAAAGTTTGGGCAGCCCATCAAAATGAAATTTGGCCCGGAGTGGCATGCCAAAAAGCAGGGCACACCAACGATGGGTGGGATCTTGTTTATTTTTTCGACTGCGGTTGCAGTTGGTGTCGGGTATTGCTTGTACCACATGATTTGCAATGATAGTACAGTATCTGGTACAGAATACTTAGATGGAAATCGTGGCATACAGATGTGGAGTTGTATGATTTTTGCGATTTTATTCGGGTTGATTGGGTTTATTGATGATTTCAAAAAAGTCGTACAGAAGAAGAATGATGGACTCTCTCCCATGCAGAAAATTGTTCTACAGGTCATAGCAGCAGCGGCATGGCTGGGTGTACAATATTGGCTGGGCGATCGGGATACCACCTTAAACTTCTCTTTCTTCTCGTTTGATATTTCATGGTTCTATTATCCGTTGATGCTGATTGTGATTTTGTATCTGACCAATGCAGTCAATCTGACAGATGGTGTTGATGGCCTTTGTGGGACTGTGACGATGGTCAATATGCTTCTGATGACCATAATCTGTGTGCTGCTTTCATTACAGGAGATGTCCATTTTTACCATTGCACTGGCAGGCGGCTGTCTGGGCTTTTTAGTTTGGAACTTACATCCGGCGAAGTGCTTTATGGGTGATACTGGTTCTATGTATTTGGGTGCCGCAGTGGTTTCTGTGGGATTGGTGACCCATCAGCATCTGGTTTTGCTGCTGGTGGCATTGCTTTATATTTTGGAGGCTCTTTCCGTTGTGATTCAGGTGAGCTATTTTAAGTATACCAAGAAAAAATACGGCGAGGGAAGAAGAATTTTTAAGATGACGCCTATTCATCACCATTTTGAATTGAGTGGTTTTAGTGAATATAAAATTGTAATTACATTTTCTCTGTTTGCAATGGTGATGGGCATTCTGGGATTACTTTTGGTATTGTTTGTTTAAGTCCTGTTTTATCGACAGGCGGAAGGTGAAAATGTGCAGGGAGGTTGCATATGGCAGAAACAACAGCTGCAAGTCAGACAGAAAAGAAAAAAAATCGGTTTCGGTTTCCGCTTTGGCAGAAGGGTGTGCGATACGGAGAAGTCGATCTGGCATTTTTTCTGATCGTGATTGCACTTTTAGTCATTGGTATTATTATGATGTTTTCCGCAAGTTACGCATGGGCAATTGCAGAGGGATTAGAGGGCAGCTATTACGCCAAAGAACAAATTAAAATGGCAGTGGTTGGATTGGCAGCCATGTGGTTTTTGTCAGTTGTTGACTATCATCTTTATAAGACGCCGGGCATTGCAGTATGTGCCTATGTGGTACCAGTGATTCTATTGATTTTAGTTTTGTTGGTTGGTACCAGTGAGGGTGGTGCACAGCGTTGGCTGGTAATCGGCAGCTTTAACTTTCAGCCGTCTGAATTGATGAAAATTGGGATCGTCATCTTTTTTGCCTATCATATTGAGAAGAATTATGATCGAATGAATCGTTTTAAAACAGGTGTCGTACCGTATTTGCTGGCACTGGCAGTTGTTGCAGCTCTGTTGATGTTAGAGCCGCATTTGTCTGGTACGATTTTGATTTGTACCATTGCACTTTCTATGGTGATTGTTGGTGGGATTCGTCCCATGCATTTCTTTGCACTGGTGATTACAGGCGTGACAGCCATTGTCGGGATTGTTTTATATCTGTCCATTTCAGAAGGGTATGGTTACTTCCAGACACGTATTGAATCTTGGCTCGATCCGTTTTCTGACAGTCAGGGTGGTACTTGGCAGACCTGTCAATCCTTGATCGCAATTGGTTCTGGTGGCGTGTTTGGCTTAGGGCTTGGTGAGTCCAGACAAAAATATTTGTATCTGCCAGAAACAAAGAATGACTTTGTTTTCTCGATTGTTTGTGAGGAACTGGGATTTGTAGGTGCATTGACTGTGGTATTGCTGTTTGTCCTGTTGATCATTCGTGGTTTTTATATTGCTTCTCGTGCACATGATAAATTTGGGATGCTGCTGGCGGTTGGTTTTACCATGCACATTGGGTTACAGGCATTTATTAACATCGGTGTTGTCAGCAACCTGATTCCAAATACAGGTATTAGTTTGCCGTTCTTCAGTTACGGTGGTACGGCATTGATTTTGCAGTTGGCAGAAATGGGAATTGTTTTGAACATTTCTCGTGTTCGATATCGAGCAGAGACCCCTTCTAAGGAATCTGCTTCGGGAAAAATAACGGAAACAGAAAACAAGACAGTAGAATCGACAGCCAATCAAAAACCAGCTGTCGGAACCGCATAAGAAACAGAAAACAGAATGCAAACTGATGAGGTGAAATTTCTATGAAGGTGCTTTTTGCAGGCGGCGGTACAGGCGGTCATATCAATCCGGCTTTGGCAATCGCTTCGATTATTCAGTCGCATCAACCGGATGCAGAATTTTTATTTGCCGGAACACCAAACGGCATGGAAGCAAAATTGGTACCGCAATCCGGTTACCAGTTGGCAACGATTAAAGTGGCAGGTTTTCAGAGAAAGCTAACAATGAAAAATATCCGAAGAAATGTACAGGCAGCTTGGTATCTTGCCACATCTGGTAAGCGGGCGAAACAGATTGTCAATGAGTTCCAACCGGATATTGCAATTGGTACCGGTGGGTATGTTGCCGGTCCGGTGATTCGTATGGCAGCAAAAATGGGGGTACCTTGTGCCATTCATGAACAGAATGCCTTTCCAGGTGTGACCAATAAGATGTTGGCACGAGAGGTTGACCATGTCATGCTGACAGTCAAAGAAGCACTGGAATATATGGATTTTGATTGTCCCTATACCATTACAGGGTTACCAGTCCGTTCTGGTATTACGCAGAAAACCAAGAAAGAAGCACGACGAGAATTAGGATTTGATGATAGTATGTGCATTCTTTCCTTTGGCGGCAGTTTGGGGGCAGGTTGCATCAATGAAGTGATGGAAGCATTGATTCCATGGCATGTACACAATGGCATGGCAATCAATCATATTCATGGCTATGGTGGCATGGGTCGGGAAAGTTTTCCGGCGGCTATGCGAGCAGCAGGCATTCCTATGCGGAGTGAGCGGCTGCGGATTACAGAGTATATTCATGATATGGATACTTGTCTGGCAGCAGCAGATTTGGTCATCTGTCGGGCAGGCGCTTCGACATTGGCAGAGTTAGAGGCAGCCGGAAAGGCATCTATTTTGATTCCCTCTCCCATTGTTGCTGGTAATCATCAGCTGCACAATGCCAATGTATTAGGAAAAGCCGGTGCTGCCATTGTCATTGAACAGAAGAATGTGACAGTGGAAGGCATGATGCACCATGTCGAAGAATTGTATGAGAATCGGCAGATGGTAGAGGAAATGGCAGAACAGGCAGCCTCCCTTGCAATTTCGGATACACCGGATCGTATCTATCATGTAGTGGAAAAATTAATGGAGAAAGCAGGAAAGCCGCTGACAGAATCCGCTTCTACAGTGGAAGAATCCTGACAGCAAGAACGAACCAAATGGCACGTATTCGCATACCATGAGAAAAAGAACTTGAGGTGATGCGGATGCAAAAACTTGTCATAACAGGCGGCATTCCGCTGGAGGGGACAGTCGTGCTGCACGGTGCAAAAAACAGCGTGCTTCCCATTCTTGCCGCTTCGCTGCTCTGTCAGGGGGAGACCGTTCTGGAGAATTGTCCCAGACTGACAGATGTATTTGCTGCCTGCCGAATTTTAACGGATCTTGGCTGTCGCTGCCACATGAAAGAACATACCGCTGTGATTTCAGCGGATGGGATGTGTTGTGAAGAAATACCGGAGCGGCTCATGCAGGAAATGCGGTCTTCTATTATTTTTTTGGGCGCTTTGCTGGGGCGGTGCGGTGTTTGTCATCTCTCCTATCCAGGTGGTTGTGAACTGGGACCACGTCCGATTGATATGCACTTAGATGCACTGCGAAAAATGGGGGCAGAGATTGTTCAGAACGGTGGACGGTTGCATTGTTGTGCTGCGAATGGGCTGCATGGTGCAAAGATTCATTTGAAGTATCCTTCTGTGGGTGCAACGGAAAATATTATGTTAGCAGCAGTACGGGCAAAAGGTACGACCTATCTTTATAATGCTGCAAGAGAACCTGAGATTTGCGATTTAGCAGCTTTTTTACGGCAGTGCGGTGCTGAAATTCATGGAGATGGCGGAGATACGCTTGTGATACATGGTGTTTCTGTTTTGCATGGAACGGTGTATCGAATTATGCCGGATCGAATTGCAGGGATTACCTATTTGGCAGCAGCAGCAATGACGGGCGGTACCATACAATTGAAGCAGACAGAACCAGCACAGATGGAAAATTTGCTGCCGGTTCTGGAACAAACTGGCTGTCGCATTGATGTTGCAGACAAAACATTGTATCTACATGCACCGGCAAGACTTCGGGCATTGCCGCCAATTCGCACGATGCCGCATCCGGGATTTCCAACGGATGCACAGCCAATTTTTATGGCATTGATGGCATGTGCGGATGGCGTAAGTGTATTTGAAGAAACGGTATTTGAAAATCGTTACCGCCATGTGGATGCCCTGTTGAAAATGGGAGCAGAAATCTATGTTTCTGGTCAAACTGCCATTGTCAAAGGTGTGCGGCAACTTTCTGGCGCCCCTGTTCGTGCAACAGATTTGCGAGGTGGTGCGGCAATGGTGTTGGCAGGATTGGCGGCACAGGGTGTCACAGAAGTGACGCAAATTTTTCATATAGATCGTGGATATGAAGCGATGGAAAAGATGCTGTCCGGTATAGGTGCATCTATAAAACGGGAAAACTCGGAATAATTTGTATTAAACACTAGAATATAGTTGAAAAATAGAAGCAGTGAAAGGCAGGGTGGCGTGTATATGCCAATGCAGGATGTGAAAAAAACAGATATGAAGTCGGAAACCAATGTAAAGCGGGTTCGGAGAAGAAACCGCTGGCTGCCGCTTTATATTGTAATTGTGTTGGTTTTGACAGCCGGCGTGGGCGTTGCATTGTCCACTACCGTCTTCTTTAACGTGGAAACGATCATCGTAACAGGAGAGGCACAACAGTACAGTGTAACCGATATTGTAAAATCAGCAGATGTCTGTACCGGAGATAACCTTATAAAACTGGATACAGATAAGGTGGCAGAGCGTATCTATAATGATGAGAGTTTAATTTACATTGAACGTGTAGAGGTAAAGAAAAAATTTCCGGATGAACTGGTGATTAATGTGGAGAAATGTCGGGAATCTTATAATATTGTATATGACAACGGCATTTTGTTAACAAGTACAACTGGTAAAATTATTTCCAATAGTATGGAAGCTGCAGAGGGGCTGCCGATTTTTTATGGCTATTTACCGGCTGAACTTTCAACAGGGAAAAAGCTGGTTTCGCAAGATGAACAAAAGGATAAAATCTTTTATTTATTTACTAAAATCATGTCCAGAGAATTGAGCAGCCCCATCACTTCTGTGGATATGACAGATAAGTATGACATTCGTGTCTGTTTTGATGATCGCATTATATTTGATCTTGGAAATTGGAATGAACTGGAATATAAGATTACACTGGCGGAAACTGTGATTGACCGACTTGGCATTGACAAAAAAGGCTATCTAACTATGGTAGGCAATAACCAGTGCTCTTTCCGTGACAGCAGTGCAGTAGATGATTTGGATCCGATTAAACCGGTGGAAACACAGTCTGTTGAAACCACCACGACAACGGGAAATAGCAGCAATATAGAGACGACAACGACAGAAACCACTACGACAACAGTCGCGGAAAATCCGTAAGACTCGTCAAAAAGTGAGAAAATGACAGCGATTTCCCTGCAAAATTTTACGGGAAATGAAAAAATGAAAATTTTTTTTAAAATGACTTGCAATATGTGTGGAAATATGGTAGTATAATAGGTGTATTTACTGACAATGAAACAGAATGTGCGGTATCCGTAGATTGCTGGATGTCATAGAAGCGAGAGTTTTTTAGGAGGAAGAGAAAAATGACGGATTTCATTTATGAGGACGCATTTGAGCCGGATGTAAATATTAAAGTAGTCGGTGTTGGCGGCGGCGGCGGAAATGCCCTGAACTGTATGGTGGCATCTGGTGTGCAGGATATTGAATATATTGCAATTAATACGGATGCAAAAGCTTTAAATAATTCCAAAGCAACGACCCGCATTCAGATCGGTGCAAAACTGACAAAGGGCAGAGGGGCAGGCAATAAGCCATCTATTGGGCAGCAGAGTGCAGAGGAGAACAAGGAAGAAATTGAAGCTGCTCTCAAAGGTGCGGATATGGTCTTTATCACTGCTGGTATGGGCGGCGGAACCGGTACAGGTGCTGCTCCAGTTGTCGCTAGATTGGCACAGGAAGCTGGGATTTTGACGGTTGCAGTGGTAACCAAACCGTTTGCTTTTGAACGGGAACAGAAAATGGCACAGGCAGAAAAGGGCATCATGGAATTGAAAAAGTATGTGGATTCCTTGATTGTCATTCCGAATGAAAAACTGCTGGAAGGCATGGATAAACCGCTGACCATGCGAGAATCCTTTGCATTGGCAGATGATATTCTGAAGACAGGTGTTAAGAGTATTTCCGATTTGATTGTAGAAGAAGGTTATATCAATTTGGATTTCGCAGATGTTTCTACCATTATGAAGGGTGCTGGATATGCTCACTTGGCAATTGGTCACGGTTCTGGCAAGGACAAGGCAAAGGAAGCTGCCAATGCAGTGATTGCAAGTCCGTTGCTTGAAACTTCTATTGCTGGTGCAAAACGCTTGTTGATCAATATTACAATGAGTGAAGATATTCTCTCTTCTGACGTGGATAATGCAACTAAGATGATTACCGATAAGGCAGCTGATAATGTGGAATTTATTTTTGGTACTGCTTTCAAGGAAGATATGCAGGATGAGATGACAATTACCGTTATCGCAGCTGGTTTTGGAGAAGAGGAATTGGAAGAATCAGAAGAAACGGCAGAACCGATAGAAGAAGAACCGCCAGTAGAACCGGAACCACAGCCGCAGTCAACTAGAACAACAAGTGCGAATGCTGGTAAGAAGCCGGCAGATCCAGATGATATTATGGCAATTTTTGAAATTCTGGACCGTAAGTAAGCACAGTATAAGAAATTTAGAAAATCCGGATGTGTGTAGCACCCGGATTTTTTTGTGAATTTGACTGAATTTGATTCGGTGAAATTGGAAAAAATGACGGTTTTACAGCGTGAAATCTGTTTTTTTGGAAAACATATTGACAAGCAGCTGTTTTTTCGGTATAATAAGACAGTAGCATGCCCAATGAAAAATGGGTTATATTGCTAATGTATTGAGGGTCGGTAGCTTAATTAGAAAGCATTGTTTTACAAAGATGTCGGTGGAAGTCCGTTCTCGATCCAAAAAACTTTTTTATTGCAAATGCCGTTTCTATGTCAACGAAAACAGAAAACGGCGGAATAATGCAGCAGGAGAGGCGTTATTCAGAAAGGAAAGGTCACATTATGTACGAAGATAAGACTTTAGTATGCAAGGATTGTGGAGCGGAGTTCGTATTCACTGCAGGAGAACAGGAATTTTATGCAGAAAAGGGCTTTGTAAATGAGCCGAAGCGTTGCAAGAGCTGCCGTGATGCAAAGAAAAATGCATCTGGAAATAAGCCGGAACGGGAAATGTTCACAGCAATCTGTGCTGCATGCGGCAAGGAAGCAAGAGTACCGTTTCAGCCGAGAGAAGATCGTGCTGTATATTGCAGCGAATGTTTTGCAAAGATGAAGGAAGCAGAATAAGCAAATACAAACATACAAGGGCAATGGCATAGCAATTCTGCTGTGCCTTGCTTTGTCTTGTATAAACAAAACCATTTCGGATAAGCTAATCATATGCTAAAAAGCAGGAGGAATCAAAATGGCTGTAACCATTACAAAGGATACCATTATTGGAGACATTCTGGATATTGCACCGGAAACTGCACCATTGTTTATGGCAATTGGGATGCATTGTCTTGGCTGTCCGGCTTCCAGAGGCGAAACAGTAGAAGAAGCTTGTATGGTACATGGTATTGAAGTGGATGAACTGTTAGAAGAATTGAACAAGCAGATTGCATCCGCTGCATCCACTACCACGACAGAAGCATAACCAAGATAGCAGGAAACAAAAAGGCGGTCGTCCAGGTTTGTTGGACGACCGTTTTTCTTCTAAATAAAGACCTTTTCGATGATATTATAGAGAAATTATAAGAGGGAGAAAACAGTGATGTTAAACAAACGGCTACAAGCTTGTGCAGCATGGGTAACAACAGGCGGTGTGGTGTGTGATGTGGGAACCGATCATGCTTATTTGGCAGCAGAATTGCTCCGAAGGGAGATTTGTAAACATGTGATAGCGTCTGATATCAGAGAAGGACCATTACAAGCAGCAAAGCGAACACTGGAACAGGCAGGTTTGTTGGAACAGGCTACTTTGAAATTGTCTGATGGATTGCAGCAGATCGATGGGAAAGATGTCACAGACGTTGTTATTGCCGGTATGGGTGGTGAAACGATCATACATATTCTGGCGTCATGTGAGTGGATTCAAAATGGTGTGAATCTCATTTTGCAGCCGATGACAAAAATTCCGCTGCTGCGGCAATGGCTGGCGGAAAATGGCTATGCAATAGAGAGGGAGAATATTGTAAAAGAAAATCAATTTTTTTATACGGTTATGCAGGTGCACTATGATGGAAAACAGCGAAAGTTAACGTCATTGGAAGCAGAGATAGGCGTACAAGACTGGAATGCACCTGCTGTGCAGGCATATTTGCAGCGAAAAAAAAGACGCTTTCAGGAGATTGCAATACAAATGCAAAAAGGAAATCAGTTGGAAGCAGAAACCTATCAGTGGCTTGCAAAAGAAATTGATGTTTATATGCAGAAAACAGAACAGGATACTGGAACAGAAAGGAAAATGTGAAATGAGAACGGTGAAAGAAGTCTATCAGGTAATGGATGCCTTTGCCCCATTTTCTACACAGGAAAAGTGGGATAATTCCGGCTTGCTGACGGGAGATTTTTCTATGCCAGTGAAAAAAATTTATGTGACATTGGATATTTCCAATGAAACCATTGCGGCGGCTGCTGCACAGGGTGCAGATTTGATGGTGGCACATCATCCCGTTATTTTTTCACCTTTCAAGCAACTTGCTCCACAGCATCCCGTTTGGAAACTGGCTGCCAATCATATGGCTGCGATTTGCAGTCACACACCATTGGATCGTGCATGCGGTGGTATCAATGACCGGCTGCATGCTATCTTGCAAAAGCCATTGCAGTTGTGTAATACCATGATTTCACCGGAAGCGAATGGTAATGGCATTGGGTTTGGCTGGGCAGATACCAGTTCCATGACATGGGAGGCAAAAACACTGGCAGAAACATTACGGCAGACACTGGGCTGTACAGTAGTTCGCTATACACCAGCACAGCACCTCATTCAGAAGATTTATGTGGGCTGTGGTGCTTGTTCTTCTATGCTGGAGGAGGCAGCAGCGATGGGATGTGATGCCATGATTACGGGGGATGTCAAACATGATCGTTGGTATACTGCAAAAAATCTGGATATTGCCTTGTTTGACTGCGGACATTACCACACAGAACAGATTGCAGTACAAATCCTCAAAGAACAATTGCAAGCCAATTTGCCGGATGTGGAAATAATTTGTGATACCTGTGGGGATCCGGTTTGTTATGCAGTAGGGGGCGGAGAAGCATGAGTATTTGGCGTTGTCCAGTTTGTGCTGCCGCAATGCAGAAACAGGAAAAGGGCGTACATTGCTTGAATGGGCACTGTTTTGATGCTGCCAAGAGTGGGTATGTGAACCTGTTGCCTGTACAGCAGAAACGAACTAAACAGCCGGGGGATAATTTGCAGATGGTGCGGGCAAGAAGAGATTTTTTGCAGGCGGGTTATTATGCACCATTTCAACAAGCCATGTGTGAACTGGTGGTATCTGCTTTGCCGCAGAAGGGAATTTTATTGGATGCCGGCTGCGGAGATGGCTATTATACAGCAGCAGTAGTAAATGCACTGCAAGCGGTTGGAAAAGACGTGCAAGTATATGGTGTGGATATTTCTAAGTATGCAGTCGATTTGGCTGCGAAACACTGTAAGACGGCTTCCTTTGCAGTGGGCAGTGTGTTTCATCTGCCAGTGTCAGACCATTGCTGTGACGGACTGATTTCCCTATTTGCACCATATGCCGGAACCGAATTTCAGCGTGTATTAAAGCCAAATGGCATGATGATTCTGGGAATTCCGGCAGCAAGACATTTGATGGGGCTCAAGCAGGCTATTTATGATACACCGTATGAAAATGAAGTGAAGCCGTATGAATTGGATGGCTTTTCTTTTGTTGGAAAACGAACAATAGAAGCGGTGATTTTACTGCCAAATCAAACAGCGATTCAGAATTTATTTATGATGACACCGTATTATTATAAAACCGGACAGAAGGAACAGGCACGATTGGCGGCATTGGAAACGTTGGAAACGGAAATTGCTTTTGAATTATTGCAATATCAAAAGGGATAAAATGTCAAATTGAATTTGATGAACAAGCTTTACTTGTTGAACGGTTCGGAAAACGGTTTCTTAATAAATCCCAAAATACATTTTTATTGAATTCATGTTGAATATATGACAGCATAGGAAAGGAATGTAGACTATGGACAAAACAAATATCACACCATTTGCAGTGAATGATTATGATGGCAATGTGAGAAGCGTGATTCCCTTTTATGATACGATTCATGAACAGATTTTAGAATTGACATCAGTTTATTTTGCAGATAAACCGATTTGTTTGCTGGATACAGGCTGTGGCAGTGGTACATTTGTAAAAAAGGCACTGGAACAACTTTCTGTTGATAAGGCGGTGTTATGTGACCCATCTGAGAAGATGCTGCAAACGGCAAAAGAAAAGCTGTCTGCAAGAAAGGAAACTTGTCAGTTTTTACAGATCGGATCACAGGATTTGCCGTTTTCAGAAACATTTGATCTGGTTACAGCGATACAATCGCATCATTATTTTCATCCAGAACAGCGAAAACAGGCGGTACAGCGTTGCTTTCAGGCATTAAAATCTGGTGGTTTGTTTGTGACATTTGAAAATACTGCTCCTGATAGTGAAACCGGAAAGCAGCTGCTGTTGAAAAGATTGGAAAGTTATGGGTTGCAGCATGGCAGAACAGAAGAAGCGGTAAAATCGCATTCCCAGCGATATGGGGCAGAATTTTTTCCGATTACAGTACAGGAACAATTGACATTGCTGCGAGAATGTGGCTTTGTCTGTGCAGAAGTATTTTGGCATTCCTATTTGCAGGTTGGATTTTATGCTGTGAAAGCATAATGGGAATGATAAACAGAAAGGAGTACGAACATGGCATTAGACGGTGCTTTTTTATATGCAGTCCGGCAAGAATTATCCGGATTGATTGGTGCAAGAATCGAGAAGATTCATCAGCCGGCAAGAGAAGAAATTTTGCTTTCTCTGCGAAATCTGGAGGGCAGTCATAAGATTTTGATTTCTGCTTCTGCGGATCGTGCCCGTGTGCATTTGACGGAGCAGAATATTGATAATCCGGCAGCACCGCCGATGTTTTGCATGCTGCTGCGAAAGCGGCTTGGCAGCGGAAAACTGCTTGCCATCCGGCAGGATGGTTTGGAACGGGTGCTGTACTTTGATTTTTCTTGTGTGAACACGCTGGGCGATGTGGTGCAATTGACACTTGCCTGTGAAATTATGGGGAAATATTCTAATTTGATTCTCATTGATGAGAATGGAAAGGTCATTGATAGTATCAAACGAGTGGATGCCGAAATGTCTCGAAAACGATTGGTGCTGCCGGGAATTGCCTACGCTCTGCCACCGGCAGAACCACGCTTGAATTTTTTAACAGTGGAACGGGATGTTCTGCGAATCGCAATTTCCGAGAAAAGCGGTGCTTTGCACAAGGTATTGCTGCAAACGCTGGAGGGCGTTTCACCGGTTTTGGTACGGGAGTGGGCATTTTATGCCGGAAGGGGTGTGGAATGCCGTGCAGAAACGCTCACAGAGGAGCAGATGGAACGGCTGCTCTATATCATACAGAAAACAAAGGAACGTCTGTTGCAGCAGAATTGTGTCTTTACGGTTGCTGCGACCAAAGAAGGACAGCTGAAAGATTTTTCTTTTCTCCCACTGCATCAGTTTGGTCCGCTGCTGTATACAAAGACCATGCCATCAGCATGTGCGGTGCTGGATTATTTCTATGCCGAGCGAGATCGGTATGCCCGTGTTCGGCAGAGAGCCAATGACCTCTTTCATCTGCTGCTGCATGCAACAGAGCGGATTCAAAGAAGAATTGCGGTACAGACAGAAGAGTTAGAGCAATGTGCAGAAAAGGAAGATTTTCGCCGCAAAGCCGATCTGCTTTCTGCAAATCTGTATCGTTTGAAAAAAGGCGATACAGTGGCAAATTTGGAGGACTTTTACGAACCAGATTGCCCAATGGTTTCGATTCCGCTGGATGTGCGGCTGACGCCGCCACAGAATGCACAGCGATATTATCAGCAGTATAAAAAAGCCTGTACCGCAGAAACCGTGCTGACAGAACAGATTGCAAAAGGCAAAGCAGAATTACAGTATCTGGAAAGCGTGTTGGATGCATTAACTCGGGCAGAAACGGAAACGGATATGGAACAGCTGCGACAGGAATTGGTGGAACAGGGTTATTTACGCCGCACCAGCCGCAATCGTCGACCGGTTAAGGTACAGCAACCGCTTGTGTTTACAGCTTCTGATGGTACGCAGATCTTTGTTGGCAGGAATAACTTGCAGAATGACCGCTTGACTTTGAAGACTGCTGCAAAGAGTGATATATGGCTGCATACGCAGAATATTCCGGGTTCGCATGTCATTATTGCAGCGAACGGAACCATGCCATCTGAGCAGACCATTTTAGAAGCGGCACAACTTGCCGCATGGCATAGCAAAGCACAACAGTCCGCACAGGTTCCTGTAGATTACTGTTTGGTGAAGTATGTAAAAAAACCAGTTGGGGCGAAACCGGGTATGGTCATTTTTACAAATCAAAAAACGCTGTATGTTACCCCGAATGCCAATCCGGCAGAACAGGAGCAGATATGATAGAACGATTGGGAGCAGATTTTTTTCATCGGGATTGTTTGGCAGTTGCACCGGATTTGGTAGGAAAGCTGCTGCTGCGGCAGCTGCCGGACGGTACGATTTTACAGGAACGCATTGCAGAAACAGAGGCATATCGTGGGGAAGAAGATGAGGCTTGCCATGCCCATAAAGGCAGAACGCCGAGAACGGAACTGCTTTATCGGGAAAGTGGATTGATTTATGTGTATCTTTGTTATGGGGTACACTGGTTGATGAATGTTATCACTGGAGAACCAGAACAGCCGCAGGGTGTTTTATTTCGAGCTGGTACGGTGCATGATGGTCCCGGAAAACTGACAAAATTTTTACAGATTGATAAGCAGTGGAACGGAGACAGCTTTTTAACTTGTCCAACACTGTGGATTGCGGATGATGGATATCGTCCAACGGTACGGACGGCAGAGCGAGTTGGCATTGCCTATGCAGGAGAAATGTGGCAGAAGAAACCTTGGAGATGGATACAGGAATCAAGTCATTTTTAAATGGTGGTTTCGATTCTAAGCCACAGGCGGACAGCGGTCACAGGCAGACAGCATAGCGAACCTGCCGGACGATTTGGACAAGTTTTCCAAAAGAAATCCGAAAATGGATTTGCATGTTGCTTTTGCACGATAAGTTGACTTTTTCGCAAATTTATGTTATAATCAGAAAAAATACATCATGTTAAAGGAGCGAATAGATATCATGAAACCATTAAAAGAAAACGCAGCAATGGAAACGAAATGTCTGCACGCAGGATATACACCTGAAAACGGTGGACCGGGTGTCATGCCAATTGTGCAGAGTACGACCTATCGATTTGATTCCTCAGAACATATTGCTGCTTTGTTTGATATGCCGACAGAACCGCTGTATTCTCGTTTTGCCAATCCCACTTGTGATGCAGTAGAAAAGAAGATTGCTGCATTGGAAGGCGGTGTGGGTGCAATGCTGACTTCCAGCGGTCAGGCTGCCTCCTTGCTTTCGATTCTCAACCTCTGTAAAGCCGGAGATCATCTGGTTTCTGTTTCTGCTATTTACGGCGGTACTTTGAATTTACTTGCATTCAGTCTCAAGAAGCTTGGCATTTCCTGTACATTCGTACAGCCAGATGCAACAGATGCAGAAATTCAGGCTGCTATTCAGCCGAACACCCGTTTGGTGTTCGGAGAAACCATTGCCAATCCAACGTTGAAAGTTTTCGATATTGAACGGTTTGCTGCCGTTGCCCATCGGAATCAAATTCCATTGATTGTGGACAATACGTTTGCAACACCGATGCTTTGTAAGCCTTTTGACTTTGGAGCAGATATTGTGGTACATTCTACTACAAAGTACATGGATGGTCATGCCTTGCAGTGCGGTGGTGTTATCGTAGACAGCGGAAAATTTGACTGGGCTGCCAGTGGAAAATTTCCGGACTTTACAGAGCCGGATGAAAGCTATCATGGCGTTGTTTATACAGAATCGTTTGGAAATATGGCATACATTATCAAGGCAAGAATGCAGCTGATGCGGGACTTTGGCTGTTATCCTGCTGCCCATTCTGCATTTTTGCTGAACCTTGGTCTGGAAACTTTGCCGATACGGATGCGGCAGTACTGTGAAAATGCAATGGAGGTTGCAACGGCATTGCAGAATTCAGAGCATGTGGAATCGGTAAAATATCCGGGGCTGAAGAGCGATGAAGATTATGAACTGGCACAAAAATATTTACCAAACGGTGTCAGCGGTGTCATTTCTTTTATCATGAAGGGCGGCAGACCGGCAGCCGAAAAGTTTATGGATTCGCTGGAACTTGCCTGCAAGGAAGTACATGTAGCAGATATCCGCACCTGTGTTTTGACACCAGCTTCGACGACCCATCGGCAGCTGACAGATGAACAGTTGAAGGCAGCTGGTGTGGATGGCGGTTTGGTACGCTTATCCGTAGGTCTGGAAAATGTCAATGATATTTTGCTGGATATTCAGCAAGCGTTTGGAAAACTATAAGCATAAAAATATAATTGACCCCATATGCACCAATAATCAGGCATATGGGGTTTCTCTATTTTTTGGAAAGGACACATATTTTGACAGGAAAAACACATTTTACATTTGGAACAGCTGTTACGGTGCTGTTCACACATCCGAGTGACTGGAAATCCTTTCTGCTCTGTCTGGGGGCAGGTGCAGTCGGGGCATGTGTGAGTGATGTGGATGTTAGCACATCCGGTAGCCACAAAGGATTTCAGCGGTTTTTGCTGCTGCTTGCAGCGGCGGTTTTGGTGATTGCAGGAATGGACCTTTTCTTTCAGGTTGGAATCTGGGCAATGATACAGCAAAAGAATGGGTTGCTTCGCAGTTTGACAGGACTCGCAATTTTTTTGGCTCTTTGTCTTTACGGAGAGCATCAGCCGCATCGTAGCTTTACACACTCTCTTGCAGGGATTGCCATGCTTGGTACTGCAGTTTTTATCATGCTGCCGCAGGCAGTCTGGTATTTTATCTGTGGAATGGCAACACATATTTTTTTGGATTTGTTCAATCGAAAAAAGGTGCAGCTGCTGTTTCCATTTGATGCCGGAAAGGTTTGCTTTCGACTTTGTTCTGCGGATGGAGCTGTCAATCGCCTTTTGTTTTGGACAGGTTTCTTTTTACTAATTGGGGAAGGTGTCTGGGCAGTGGTTACCTTTCTTCATCGCAACGGCTGGCTGCCGTTTTAATACATATTCTATAAGGAGGAGCATATTATGGATTGGATATCACAATTGCAATGCTATTTGCCGCAAACATCACAGGAGAAAAAAGATCAAGCAGAAATGCTGCGGGCTGTGACACAGTACGGCAATGCAACGTTGGAACGTACTTCTCCAAGCGGTGGTCATTTTTGCTGTTCTGGTATGATTTTAGATGAAACGATGACGCAGGTTTTGTTGGTTTACCATAATATTTATCAGTCTTTTTCCTGGACAGGTGGTCACGCTGATGGAGAGAGCGAGTTCTTAGCAGTTGCCATACGAGAGGCACAGGAGGAAACTGGTTTGCAGCAGGTGCAGCCGCTTTGCAGTTCGATATTATCTTTGGATGTGTTGCCGGTGAAAGCACATGAAAAACATGGTGCACCGGTTGCCGCACATGTGCATTACTGTGTGTCATTTGGATTGCTGGCTGACCTGAAACAGCCGCTGCGTGTAAAACCGGATGAAAACAGTGCAGTGTGCTGGAAACCCATTTCTGAATTGGCAACGCTTTGTAGAGAACCACAAATGCTGCCGGTTTATGAGAAACTGATTGCCCGTATGCAGCAGGTGCGGCAGGAACAGCAGCAGATTTTCTCACAAGGGGTGAAACCGCTTTTAAAATGGTATGAAACGCATGCAAGGGATTTGCCATGGCGAAAAGACCAAGAACCCTACCACGTTTGGATTTCTGAAATTATGTTACAACAGACCAGAGTGGAGGCAGTGAAAGGGTATTATCAGCGGTTTTTGACCGCCTTTCCAACCATTCAAGCATTGGCAAATGCAGATCCAGAACAGGTGCGGAAGTGTTGGGAAGGATTGGGGTATTATACCAGAGCCAGAAATTTGCAGCGAGCAGCACAGCAGATTATGCAGCAGTATCATGGTGTTTTTCCGGAACAGTACGAAGATGTGCTGTCACTGCCCGGCATTGGTGCCTATACAGCTGGAGCGATTTGTTCCATTTGTTATGAGCAGCCCACCCCGGCAGTGGATGGGAATGTTTTGCGAGTGGTGATGCGGTTGCAGGATGCGTTTTATGAGATTGATCGAAATGATGTAAAAAAGGCAGTAACGGAGACATTGCGAGGCTGTTATGCAGCAGGAAACTGCGGAAAACTAACACAAGCATTGATGGAATTAGGGGCACTGATTTGTATTCCGAACGGTGCACCACATTGCGATGGTTGTCCGCTCTCTGGACTTTGCAGGAGTTATGCCCAGCAGTCGCAGGCAGTGCTGCCAGTACGGAAAAAGAAAAAGGCAAGACGGCAGGAACAGCGTACCGTTTGGATTTTGCGGTGCGGCGATGCCTATGCTGTTTGCCAACGACCGGAAGAGGGGCTGTTGGCAGGGTTGTGGGAGTTTCCCAATCAGCTTGGAACGCATACAGAAGCAGAAGCGATTCAGCAGGCATCCGTGTGGGGCTGTAAGCCGGTTGCCATTGAAAAAACTGTGCGAAAAACGCATATTTTTACACATATCGAATGGCAAATGTTTGGTGTATATTTGGAATGTGAAGCCATGCCGGAGCGATTTGTTTGGAAAACAGCACAGGAATTGGAAACCGAAATTACCCTGCCGACTGCGTTTCGGATGTTTTGGAATGCATAGTTTAAAATAAAAAGTAAAAATTGCTATTTAGGATATGCAAGAAGAAAAATAGAACGGCGGTTCGGAAATTACTTGAAAATATTTCAAAAAAGATTGAAAAAAATTATAAAATATGCTATACTTATTCTGTAACCATTTTTATTGGAAAGACAGAAAAGGAGTTTTACTATGAAGAAGCATCAATCTATCCAAGCAATTTTGCTGGCATCTGTGATCGGCGTGGTTTCTATGCCACAGGTTGCGGTTGCTGACGCATCGGAAACGGCACCTTCTGCCAATATCAATACATGGATTGGCTATCAGCTGCGAAATGCAGCTGGAGAGTATCTGACCGTTGCCAATGGAGCGGCAGAAAGCGGCACACAGGTTTTGCCGTATGCAGCAAATGGGGTTGCAGCCTATAATATCTGGTACTTTACGGAGACTGGGACTGGAATGTATACGTTGAAATCTTCACTCAGTCAGGGAGAATATTATTTGACAGTTGTCAACGGCGGTTTGCAGCTGGATTTGGAACAGACAGGAATGCAGCAGCATCTGACTTGTATGGATGAGGGGAAAAGCCGGATTCGGCTGCAACAAAACGGTGTAGACTTTGGTGTCTATACGCTGGAACCTGTGACATGGCTACAAGTTGGTGATGTCAATCGGGATGGGAGCATCAACGTAATTGATTTGATGATGGCGAAGCGAGTCGTGTCAGAAGGCAGCGGTACGGATTTCTGTGCAGCAGCATTGGCGGACGTGAATGGAGATGGTACATTAAATGCCAATGATATTTCTGCCCTGCAAGCTTTTTTGCTGCGACGGCAGACAACCTTGCCAACAACGGAAGTAACCCTGCCGGAGAATACCATTTTCCCGACTGTCATACCGGATGTGACCACAGAAACAACGACCACAACTGTTTCAGATTTGCCGACGACTACCACTACAACAGTTACAACAGAGGTACCACAGAAGGTATTGACACTTGCCGATATGCCGGAAAATTATCAGTATGCAGCAGACTGGATTTGGCAGAATCGGGTGGAAAAGGAACAGTCTACTGCACGGCGGAATACCATTTTTGATCAGATTATTGCGGGCAATGGAGAACTGCATTATGTGATTCGCTGGCAGTCCTATAAGACTGTCACATTGGAACAGCGGAAACAGTTTGAAGCATTGGTGGAAAAAAGTATCAATGACTGGACAGATTGGTTGAAGGACTATGAAGATTGGCCGTATGACCATGTAACGGTAAAGGTTGTTGGCTGGGCTGTTTTAGATCGGAATTGTCTGCTGGATTTGCAGCCGGACGAGGTCGTATATGACAATCTGATCAGTGATTATGACAGCAGCGGCGATACCTCAAATGGTGTGGAGACGATTCCGGACAAGCTGCCGAGTGCACCCATTGAAAATTCAAGAGCGGATCATTTTATGGAGGCAGGCTATGTTTATCCGGGGGAACGCTTTGATATGTATCTCTGGGGAACGCAGGGCTTTCCATCCATTGGCGGCTGCGGTGGTGACTGGGGACAGCGACTTTCAGATGATGCCTATTTGAATATGCTTTCCGGCGTAGGGCTGCATGTATTGGAACATGAGTTAGGGCATGGTTTCGGTATGACAGACTTTTATGGCGGAGAAGGGGAAGCAGATGGTTTTCCGCCGGGGGGCTTTCCGGGGAACGGAACCTCTTTGATGATGGCAGGTTCTTCGATGGAAATTACAGACTTTGACGGCTGGATGCTGCGGTATTTCTGGAGCAAGATTCACAATGAAGAGGGGAGATTTGATTTGCAGAAAAATAGTCAGTAAGGAGATACATATGATATATACAGAAGAGGTATGTGATTTGTTTTCTGTTTCAGAAGATTATCGTTTGGTACAGTGTGCCAGTGCAGATTTTGCACTGGGAAAGGGAATCGCAGTTGCATTTAACACGTTGTTTGGTGTGAAAGAACGGCTGCAAAAAGAGTATCCCGATTATTTAATCCATTGGGAGCAGGAACAGAAGCAGTTTGATTGTATTCCAGTTGGTCGTGTGTATAATCTCATTACGAAAAAACGATATTTTCAAAAACCTACCTATGATACGATGCAGGGTGCATTCCATCTGCTAAAGACAGACTGCCAAAAAGAAGAGGTAAAAAAGTTGGCAATGCCCCTGCTTGGATGTGGATTGGATGGGCTGCAATGGGATCGTGTTTCTGCAATGATAAAAGAAACGTTTCAAGATATGGAGATAGAAATTCTTGTTTGTCGATTTGGGATTGCATTTCTGAAATAATAAAAGAAATGTTTTAAGATATGGAGATAGAAATTTTTGTTTATTGATTGCACCACGGAAATCAATTTTTAAATGATGGTTTCCATTCTAACGCCACAGGTGACTGTGGTCAAAGCTCAGCTTGGCAGAAAGGAATTGTTAAGGGGAACAATCTGTTCCCCTTAACGACAATTCGGACAAGTTTTCCAAAAAAAATCCGAAAATTGATTTCCGTGCAATTGCGCAATATATAAGTAAATACAATCGGCAGAATATTCCGCTGGCTGCATTTCACAAAACCGTTTCTTTTTGCATATACTATATGCAGGAAAGGAGCGGTTCTCTTTTTCTGAAAAAACAGGTTTAGGAGGGATTGCCCTATGTGCGGAATCACTGGAATTGTTACTTGGCAGGAAGATATTGCACGGCAGCAGAAAACCCTACAACAAATGCAGTCGGTATTGACTAACCGTGGTCCAGATCAAAATGGTGTTTACATGGATACTCATTGTGCCCTTGCACATACTCGTCTGGCAGTCATTGACGTAGAACGTGGAAAGCAGCCCATGACACGAACGACCCATGATGAAACCTATACACTGGTTTATAATGGAGAGTTGTATAACACGGATACGCTGCGAACTGCGTTGCAGAAAGAAGGGGCAGTGTTTACAACACACTGTGACACAGAAGTGGTTTTGCAGGCTTATCTGCATTGGGGGGCAGCGTGTACCGAACGGTTTAACGGTATTTTTGCCTTTGCAATCTGGGAGCAGGAGAAGCAGCGGCTTTTCCTTGCAAGAGACCGCATCGGTGTCAAGCCGCTGTTCTATGCAGAGATTCCGGATGGGTTTGTTTTTGCCTCTGAAATCAAGGCACTTTTACAGCATCCTGCGGTACCGCATACGATTGATAAAAATGGGATTGCACAGATTCTCTTACTGGGACCGGGTCGTTCGGCTGGCTGCGGTGTCTTTCAGACGGTGAAAGAAGTGAAACGTGCCTATTGCGGTTATGCCACAAAAGATGGCGTACAGTTGTCTCCTTACTGGAAGCTGCAAGCAAAACCGCATACAGAAACAATTGCACAGACCATTGAACATGTCCGCTATCTAGTTAAAGATGCAGTCACACGGCAATTGGTTTCCGATGTACCGATTGGCACATTTCTTTCTGGCGGACTGGATTCCAGCTTGCTTTCCTCTATTGCAAATGGCGTTTTGAAAGAGCGTGGAGAAGTGCTGCATACGTTTTCTGTGGATTATAAAGATAACGAAAAATATTTTCAGAAGAGCCATTTTCAACCGAACAGTGATCCGGATTATATCCGCCGCATGATGGACTATTTGCAGTGTCAGCATCACTGGACGGTATTGGATACACCACAGTTGGCAGAAGCCTTAATACCAGCCATGCAGGCAAGAGATTTGCCGGGTATGGTAGATGTGGACAGTTCTTTGTATTTATTCTGTGGAGAGATAAAAAAGCATGTTACGGTTGCACTCTCTGGGGAGTGTGCAGATGAACTGTTTGGCGGTTATCCATGGTATCGAGATCCGAACATTCGGGAACGGGATGGATTCCCATGGGCACAGAGTACTGCTTATCGTATGCAGTTTTTACGGGATGAATTTGCAGAGGAAATTGACGGGGAAGCATTTGTTACAGCAGCCTATGAAGACACCATTCAGCAGGCGGATGGACTGCCGGATGATAGTCCATTGGAGAAGCGAATGCGGCAAATGATGCTTTTGAATCTGGAATGGTTTATGCAGACGCTGTTAGATCGGAAAGACCGTATGAGTATGGCAAATGCATTGGAAGTGAGAGTGCCGTTCTGTGATTATCGAATTGCGGAATATCTTTATAATGTGCCTTGGGAGATGAAAGAATACAAAGGTTATGAGAAGGGTTTGTTGCGTGCAGCCATGCAGGATTACCTGCCGGAAGAAGTACTTTGGCGGAAAAAAAGTCCGTATCCGAAGACGCATAACCCCAATTATTTGCAGGCAGTGCGGAAGATGCTGTACGATATTTTGCAGGACAAAAATGCACCGCTGTTCCAATTGGTAAAACGAGAGGAAATCGAACAGCTCTGTATGCGGCCCAATACAGTGCAATGGTATGGACAGCTGATGGCGTATCCGCAGACAATTGCTTATTTTGTACAGTTGAATGTTTGGTTGAAGACATATGATGTAATGATTTTGGGATAAACCAAAAACGCCCATAGGAACGCTCTCCTATGGGCATGCGTTTGTTTATGATAAAAAAATTCACCGAATGAAAAATCATTCAGTGAATTGAATTTGGTTGGGGTGGAAGGATTTGAACCCTCGGAATAACGGAGTCAGAGTCCGCTGCCTTACCACTTGGCGACACCCCAATATTTTCTTTTCATCGTCAACCGACTTATTTATTATATCACACTTTTTTGCATTTGTCAAGCCCTTTTTTCAATTTTTTTCAAAAAAATTTTTGAGGGAACATCGCATTGGTGATTGTTGTCTCATAAGAGACAACTCATACAGTATATCACGTTTTTTCGGATTTGTCAAGCTTTTTTTCAAAAAGTCGAGAAAATTGTAAAAGTAGAAGAAATATAGAAAGGACTGTGGAATTTTTTATACAGTCCTTTCTGCTCTTCTATCATCAAAATTTAGGATCGTACAAAATTATCGAATCTGATCCTCTTTCTTCTCTTGTCATCATTATACCTCTATTTTATTTCAAGTTTTGGATTTGTTTGCACAGGAATACGTTTCATTTCTTCTTGCACATATGATTGAAATTCTGTAATCGTTTCAGCGTAAATCCAATCACTTTTTTGATTGATTTGATATAGACCTTCCCATCCATACTGTTGAATCAGAAAATCCCATCCGGATTTTGTAATGTAAGCTTCAAGAATTTGACAATAGTCAAATAATTCTTCTACTTTCGCTACATTCATGAGATCTTTTTTGGTATATTCCTGAATTTTCTGATTATTTATAAAAGGATAAAGATAAAATGCTAACATGATTATCTCCAGTGATTTTTATTTTTATCAAGGGCTAAATAAAAATGGAAAGGGCTGAATGATTTCTATAAGCCCCTTTCCATTTTCTGAGACCGTTTCAATTAAATGATATTTTCCGCTTTTGCTCGAATAGAAAAGAACCGTTGTATGGTTTCACATTCGGTTTCGATGTGATCTTTCATTGCCAGCAGCCGCCTTTTTCCAACCCGTCTATCCAGAAGAGCAAAGATTCTCACAAGAATGTCTTCGCTCAGAAGACTTTCTTCTATGCTTTGATTGTCAAATTCATCAAAAGCACGATAAAAACAACGTTGGTCAAATATGCCCAGCTTCATAGCGGTATTATCCATAAAGGCAAAATCTTCTTTCATTTTGCGGGTGTATTTCTCATCTTTTGGAAAACGATGTGCTTGATTCCAGTTGTTATAATAGCAGCCGCTTATGATTTCCTTTCCATCTAATAAGATTGCAGCTCTGCCATTGTGGTCAGGACTTTTGCTATAGGAGGTTGCATAATATTGAATATGTCCACGCAGCGATGCAGCAAGATAATCCTGTTCTAATTTATGTCGGATTCCAGACCACGTTGCCGTAAAATCACGTCCTTTTCTGTTTTGGCATTTTCTTTTGTGGAATAGATGCTCATTCTTTTGTTTTCATACCATTATAAAACGGATTGGTATGTGTAAGAAGGTAGTATTTATTCATCTAACGCCATACGAATGTCATGTAAAAATTTGTATACCTTTTCCGGTGCCTGTGTCGGATACTGCTCCACCAGATTGACAATGGCACTGCCGATAATGACACCGTCACAATATTCACTCATCTGCTTGGCGGCTTCTGGGCTTGAAATACCAAATCCAACCATGCATGGGATTTTTGCATATTTGTGAATCGGGGCAAAGAAAGAGGAGAAATCCGTCTGGAATTTTGATCGCATCCCCGTGACACCATTAGAGGAAACACAGTATAGGAAACCAGTTGCATTTTCTGCAATCATCTGTGTTCTGCCCTCGCTTGCCGGTGTGACCAGACTGATGTTATGAATGCCGTACTTATCTGCATCGCCTTGAATTTCGTCCTTCTCCTCAAACGGCATATCCGGCACAATGACTCCGTCAATGCCCACTTCTTTGCAGGTACGGAAAAAATCTTCTGTGCCATGTGAAAAAATGGTGTTTAGGTACATCATGAGCAGCAGCGGCATGTCAGTTTGCTTTCGCAGCCGTTTGACCAGTTCAAAAATACCTGCCAGTGTCGTGCCCTGTTTCAGGGATTGTTCGCTTGCATGTTGAATCACAGGACCTTCTGCAATGGGATCTGAAAAGGGAACACCCAGTTCAATGATGTTTGCACCGGCTTCCTCCATTTTTAAAACCAGTTGTTCTGTCAGGTCATAACCGCCATGTCCTGCTGTTATGAATGGGATCAAAGCTTTTTTTCCTGTTTGTTTCAACACCTGTAAAGTGCGGTCAATTCTATTCTCAGTCATCGATTTTCACTCCTCTGTATTCTGCAATTTGCTGCATATCTTTATCACCACGACCAGACAGGCAGATAATCATAATCTGATCTTTTCTCATCGTCGGTGCAATCTTCATGGCAGCTGCTACAGCGTGTGCCGATTCGATTGCCGGAATAACCCCCTCTTTTTTCGAGAGATATTCCAATGCCTGTACAGCTTCCTCATCTGTAATGGCAACATAATCTGCCCGACCGGTTTTATACAGGTTAGCATGTTCTGGTCCGATGCCCGGATAGTCCAGACCGGCAGAAATGGAGAAGACCGGTGCAATCTGTCCCTCTTCATTTTGCAGGAAATAGGACTTCATGCCGTGGAAAATACCAAGCGTCCCCTTTGTCAGCGTTGCAGCGTGTAAAGCTGTGTCGACGCCCTTTCCAGCAGCTTCTGCACCGACCAGACGTACGCTCTTGTCTGGAATGAAGTCATAGAACATCCCCATTGCATTAGAGCCGCCGCCGACACATGCAACCACACAATCTGGCAGAACGCCTTCCTTTTCCTGTAGCTGCTGTTTTGCCTCTTCTCCAATGATCTTTTGGAAATCTCTGACCATCATCGGATATGGATGCGGTCCCATAACAGAACCGATCAGATAATAGGTGGTATCAATGTTGGTGACCCAATCCCGCATGGCTTCGTTGATGGCATCTTTCAGGGTACCAGTGCCATTATCGACGCTGCGAACTTTTGCCCCCAGCAGTTCCATACGATAGGCGTTTAATTTTTGCCGTGCCACATCTTCTTTTCCCATGAATACTTCGCATTCTAAATCAAACAGAGCGCATGCGGTTGCCGTTGCGACACCATGCTGACCGGCACCGGTTTCTGCAATGATTCTCTTTTTTCCCATGCGTTTTGCAAGTAAAATCTGTCCCAATACGTTATTGATTTTGTGTGCTCCTGTGTGATTCAAGTCTTCTCGCTTGAGATAGATTTTGCAGCCGCCTAAGTCGTTTGTCATCCGTTCTGCATAATAGAGCAGAGACGGCCGGTTTGCATATTCTCTGCAAAGCCGACGATATTCTTCCCAGAATGCTGGATCTGCTTTTGCTTCTGTATATGCCGTTTCCAGTTCATGAACGGCATTCATAACGGTTTCGGGAACATATTGTCCTCCGAACATTCCAAATCTGCCTACTTTACCCATGATTTTACGCTCCTCGTATGATTGTTATAATTTGTTTCATTTTTTCAGGGGATTTGCTTCCATTTTCTTCGATTCCACTGGAAAAATCTACGCCAAACGGCTGAACGACAGCAATTGCTTGTTTCAGATTTTCCGGCGTTAAGCCGCCTGCCAGAAAAAATGGTCGCTGCCATTGTCGTTTTGCAAACAAATTCCAGTCTGCACAAATTCCCGTACCGCCAACCGCTGTTCCAGTATTGCCTTCCAGTACGAGGCAATCCGCTGGAAAGTTTGCAGCCGTTTCCAGTTCTTCGGCCGTGCCAATTCGCAATGCCTTCCAGATTGGCAACTTGGTTATTTGCTGTAATTGCTGAACTTGTTCTGGTGTTTCTGCTCCATGCAGCTGTATGACATCCAGATGCAGCTGCTCTGCGGCATGCAGAATGGTTTTCATGGTTTCATTCACAAATACACCGACCGCCTGTATGGCAGAGGATTTCTGCTGTATCAGTTGCTTTGCAGTGGAGAGTGGTACGCTTCGCCGGAAACCAGCACTCAATATCATGCCCATATAATCCGGCTGTAACATATTGATGGCAGTGACATCTTCTAATCGCCGGATTCCACAAAATTTAATCTTCATAAATTCTCCCGCAGTGTCTGCAATGTGGCTGCCACATTGCCGCTTCGCATGAGGGTTTCTCCGATGAGTACGGCATCTGCACCATACTGCCGGACGGTTTTCAGGTCATCGTGGGACTGCATACCGCTTTCCGAAACAAGAATGCAGTCCTTTGGCACCATGGCAGCGAGACGCTGTGTGGTTGTCAAACCGACTTGAAACGTTTTGAGATTGCGGTTGTTGATACCGCAGATTTTTGCACCGCAGTCCAACACCTGCTGCATTTCCGTTTCGTTGTGTGCTTCAAACAGGCAGTGCAAGCCCAGTTCTGTAGCATATTGGTAGAACTGCTGCATGGTTTCTCTATCTAAAATGGCAGCAATCAGCAGAATGGCATCTGCTCCTATCACTCTTGCCTCATCAATCTGATAGGGGTCAATGATGAAATCTTTCCGCAGCATGGGAATGGAGACCGCTGCTCGAATTTCTTGGAAATACTGGCTGTTGCCCTGAAAATAGTATTCCTCTGTCAGGCAGGAAATCGCATCTGCACCAGCGTGTTCATAGGCAGCAGCCTGTTCGACCGGATGAAAGTCTGCACAAATGACAGACTTGGAGGGGGAGGCCTTCTTTACCTCTGCAATGATGGAAAGACGCCCTGTACGCAGGGCATCCGGAAAGGAGAGGACAGGTCGTTTTGTTTGCAATGCCAGTGTTCGCATAGTCTGCCGGTCGATTTTTGCCAGTTCTCTTGCAAGCTGCTCTTTCCGTTTTGCAACAATGTCATCTAAAATCATGATAGGGTTCCTCGCTCTATTTCTTTCTTCCATTTCATAAGGTTCTCTACGGGGCTAATTCCCTTTTCTGCAACGCAGTCTGTATATTCATATTTCGCATCAAATTGTTTACTGGTCACGTGATAAATGAGTTTGCATTCGTTTGGACATTTATGCTCATATTTTTTGCAAACAGCAACCAGTTTTATCACACTCTCGATTCCAACATGCAGGAACGCATCCGACTGTTCATCAGAACCCAATTTTCCTGCGGAAAGAATGGTACCATCTTTTTTGAAAAAAGCATTAAACATTGTTTCGTGTTCATTTTGATATGCATATGCATAAATTTCATCTGCATCTTGCCCAGTAAGGTCTAAAAACTCCAAACAAAGCGAAATGATCTCTGACTGTGCATCCATAAAAGCATCTTCAAAACCAATTATCATATATCATAGACTCCGTTCCTCTTATTCTAAAGCATTGGTGAATGCCTTGAGTTCTTCCAGCTTTGTCAGTGCTGCACCGCTGTCAATGGTTTCCGCAGCTAAAGCAATACCTTCTCCAATGCTGTTTACCTTTTCTGCAACATATAATGCACAGCCGGCATTCAGTAAGACAATATTTCGCTTGGCATCCCGAATGGTACCAGAAAGGATTCCCTGTGTAATCAGTGCATTTTCTTCCGGTGTGCCGCCAGTGATTTCGGATTTTTCTGCCATTGGCAAGCCGAACTGCTCTGGTGTGATACTGTATTCAAAAATACCGCCGTCTCTAATTTCTGCAATTTTTGTTGGTGCAGAAATGGAAACTTCATCGAAACCATCTTCGCCGTGCATCACCATTGCGTGGCGAATGCCAAGAGCACATAATACTTTTGCCATTACAGTCAGTAGATGGTCATCATAGACACCAAGCAGGATATAATCCGTTTCTGCTGGATTGGCAAGCGGACCTAAAATATTGAATACGGTGCGAGTGCCCATTTCTTTTCTTGTCTTTGCGACATATTTCATGGAGCCATGATAACTTTGAGCAAACAGGAAGGAAATGCCGATTTCATGAATGCAGTTTGCCGCTTGTTCCGGTGTGGTCTGAATTTTTACCCCAAGTCGTTCCAGGACATCCGCTGCACCGCTCTTACTGGAAACGCTGCGATTTCCATGTTTGGCAACTTTTGCACCAGCTGCTGCAATGACAAAAGAAGAGGTGGTAGAAATATTAAAGGAATTGGAGCAGTCTCCGCCCGTTCCAACAATATCAATTGCATCCCTACAGTTGGGAACCGTTTTTGCTTTGGCACGCATTCCTTTTGCAAATCCTGTGATTTCCTCAATGGTTTCTCCCTTTATCCGCAGTGCGGTTAAAAATTCTGCAATTTGAATATCGGTTGCAGCATTACTCATGATCAAGTCCATTGCCGCAGCTGCCTCTGTTTCTGTGAGGTTATCGCCGTTGAGTACCTTTTCTGCATAAGGCAGCAACGCTTTTTTTGGCTGCTGTGAGGTTTGTGTTTTGGTTGGAAGAGAGACCCCCGGCAGCAGATTCAGGAAGCGGATTAAAATTTCTCT
This sequence comes from Oscillospiraceae bacterium, assembly GCA_030523195.1. Taxonomy (GTDB): domain Bacteria; phylum Bacillota; class Clostridia; order Oscillospirales; family Ruminococcaceae; genus Ruminococcus_C. The sequence continues at coordinate 2,007 of JAUNJC010000001.1, read as the reverse complement.
GCCGTCATCCGTTAAGATAGATTCCGGATGGAATTGCAAGCCGTAAACAGGAAACTGTGTGTGTTCGATTGCCATGATCTGTCCGTTTTCATCTCTTGCAGTGATTCGCAGGCAAGAGGGCAGAGAGGATCCTTCTACAATCAAAGAGTGATATCGACCGCAGGAAATCACTTGTGGCATGTCATGGAACAGAACGGACTTCGTATCTATTGCAATATTGCTTGCTTTTCCATGCATCAGGTGTTCTGCCTTGATAACCCTTCCGCCGAATGCCTCTGCAATGGCTTGGTGTCCTAGGCAGATGCCGAGAATTGGCATCTTTCCGGCGAATTTTTGAATGGCAGGAATAGAAATGCCAGCATCTTTTGGATAGCCCGGTCCCGGAGAAATTAGGAGTGCATCTGGGTGTATGGCTTCGATTTCTTCCAGTGTGATTTCATCATTTCGGACAACCTGAATGTCCGGATACAGTTCGCCGATATACTGATATAGATTATAAGTGAATGAATCATAGTTATCTAAAAAGAGAATCATTGGGAAGCCTCCTTAATTGCATTGATGATCGCAAGTGCTTTGTTGACGGTTTCGTAATATTCATTTTCCGGTACGGAATCAGCGACAATGCCGGCTCCCGCCTGTACATATGCTTTTTGGTTGGCGAAGAGCACGGTACGGATGGCGATACAGGTATCCAGATTGCCATCAAATCCCAAATAGCCAACGGTACCACCGTACAGACCACGTTTTTTCGGCTCGAACTGGTCAATCAGTTCCATTGCCCGTACCTTTGGGGCGCCGGAGAGTGTTCCGGCTGGTAGGATTGCCATCAGGGCATCCAGTGCGGTGGCATCCTTTCGCAGTGTTCCCTCTACATCGGAAACCAGATGCATCACCTTAGAAGCACGTTCCGTTACCATATAGCGTGTGACATGCACACTGCCGAATTCGGAAACTTTTCCCACATCATTTCGCCCCAGATCGACCAACATGGTGTGTTCTGCTCGTTCTTTTGGGTCAGCAAGCAGGGTTGCTTCATTTTGGTTATCCTCTTCTTGTGTTCTGCCCCTCGGTTTGGTACCAGCGATCGGTCGATTGTGAAGGATTCCATTTTTGACGCTTGCCAGCATTTCTGGGGAAGCACCAGCAATATCATAGGTTGGTGTGTGGAAATAGTACAGATATGGAGAGGGATTGCTGGCGCGAAGTTTTCGGTACACATCAAAGCTGTTGGGTGGATTCTGGATTTCAAATCGCTGAGAAAGTACGATCTGGAAAATATCACCGTTGACGATATAATCTTTTGCTTGTTTTACAATGTCCATATAGGCTTCTTTGGTGGTATTGGAGTGTACGATTGCAGGTCCGGTTTTAATGGTTGGTTTGGGTGTGGGATTGTAGCAGCTGATTTTCTGTGCGATTTCCTCTGCTTTCCAGAGAGCCGCTGCATATTGGGCATCCAGATTGCCGTCTGTGTGCAGATTTTGAATGACAATGCCGTTGTGTTTGAGGTGGTCGTAGGCAACCAGTTCCTCATATAAAAATAAATCGCAATCCGGCATATGAATGTCATCTTCGGGTATATTGACGAGAACCTTTTCCATATAGCGTACCGTGTCATAGCCGAAATATCCAATCAAACCGCCGGTAAAGTTCGGAGCGTCTGGCAGGATGGGAGCATGGTATTGTGCCATTTGTTCTTTTAGAAACAAAATAGGATGCTCTACCATTTGTGTTTGTTTTTTTCCGTTTTCCAGAATGCAGACGGTTGTGCCGTGTATTTGGATTTCCCGCTTTGGATTCGCACCAATGAAGGAATAGCGTCCCCATTGTAACCCATTGTTGACACTCTCCAGAATGAAGGCATTTTCCGCTCCTTCGGACATGACACGATATAAGTTGATGGGTGTTTGGTTATCAGCGGAGAAGTCATAGAAGACAGGAATGATATTGTATTGTTTTGCCAGCTGCTTGACTTCTTCTAAAGATGGCGTAAGCATAAAGAAAACC
>JAUNJC010000171.1 GCA_030523195.1 Oscillospiraceae bacterium | reverse complement strand
ATGAAATACCATTCATCATAACCATCAGCCTTAAGTTTGGCTTTGAGAAACTTGTAATCGGCATCACTGATTACATTCTCCAAGAAGTTCTTTTGCTGCACTTTGACAAACTTCACTTTCAGCTTGTCTTGCTTCGTGAATTCCAAATACTTGTTGATGCCTTGCAGACGGAGGTTTACCGTCTGCGGTTTGAAGTTCTCTACGAGATAACCCTTGTACGCCAAGAGATTCTTCTTGTTCACCTCCCCATAGTGGTTGAGGAAATACTGCACCGTCCATACATACGATGTCACGGTGTTCTTTGCAAGATTAGTCTTGCTCAAATAGTTTTTGAATTTTGTTACCATATATCATTATTTTAAATGAGACAGGTAACAATATAAGGTTTACGCAACGGGCATTATACGCAGTTGCCCGATGGATGGACGGTTTGTAGGCTTGAACAAATTGTAGATTATGAACAACCTACAGCTTATATTGTAAATTCAACGGCTTATGATGACTCTTATTCAACTCCTGTTCTGACAGCGGGTAAATCTTTCATAATTGGATATACTAATGAGGATACAGGCATATACTCAAATCTTCCTTGTATAATCTTTGATGATTTTACAACAGACTCAAAATTAGTGGATTTCCCTTTCAAGGTCAAATCTTCGGCCATGAAGATTCTAAAAATACACAAGGAGATTGAGATTGATTATGTGGCAATGTTTATGAGTATTACCAGATTGGTTGGCAACACCCATAAGCGATATTGGATTTCCGAATATTCAAAGTTAGAAATTCCGTTACCACCAAAAGCAGAGCAAAAAAGAATCGTTCATGCCATTCACGACATCTTTGCACAATTAGATACGATAATGTAGGGCTTATAAACTCTCCGTTATCATATCCAAAGCCACAAAAGCTTTATTTACGGTTTCTATAATCCTTTGCTGCTCCTTATAAGGTGGAATAGGTACGTCAATTGCCTTGAAAAGTTTCTTATTCAAATGTGGAATGGCAGAGCCAACCTTATTCTCTCGCAGTATCTTCCTGTGCAAGTTGATAACTTGTAACACATACTCGATGTTCATATTATCATTGATAGAGAGCTGCTTAAAAGTACTTCCTTGATAACCATCTATTGGAGTCCGGAACACCTCACCAGAGTTTTCGCCATCCACCAATATCATTAGTGTATTGGCTGATACGAATTTACCTGAGTTAAGTGTTTTTGCCTCGTGTTCGCCACGCAAATATTTCACGTCGAGGTTAGGATATCCTGTGCCTTGCAACTTCTTTCCGTCAACTAACGAGCATATATCTGACATTGATGCACGTTGCCATCCATCAGGCAACTGCGTATAATGCCCGTTATCACAAGGTGTGAAGTCGGGATTTATGCGCTTCAACAGTTCGATGGCAGACTCGTCATTCGGGGCTTGCGGTACGAGTTTGCCATGAATGGCGAAGTCAAGGATTTTGCTTTTGGCTTGCTTGATGGCAGTCTGCAAATCGGCTTTACCTTGCTCTATTTGGTCAATTAAAGCAAACCAATGTTCCACGTCTTCCACTATTCGCCGTTGCTCGGCAAGTGGAGGCAAGGCTATTCTCATGTTTTGAGATTGTGTCAAAGAAATGTTGTCTTGTCCTGCTGTTCCTTTTGTTGTTATAGAATTTATTTCAGACATTTCTTCCAAATAGCAGAAAAGATATACGTTGATTACGTCCTTATACAAATAAGGTCTTATCATCACTGCCGCTTGATTGAAATTACATTCTCGTATGGTGTCTGGTATTATAGCCAGCTTTCCCAGTGGTGGCCCAACAATGTTCATCAACAAATCGCCAGTAACAGCCATGGAGCGTTTCAGTTTGCCTTCGTGAACCTCTCGCTTTATATATTGCGGATGAAACTCAAAGTCAATTTTCTGATTGCGAAGATTGTACATTTTTAAATAAGGCACTTCTATAGACTCAAAGGCACTCTTTTCAGGTGTACTACCCGACGCAACGTATGCAATATCTTCCAACCTGCACCATTTCCATCCATTCGGCAGCAAGTAGGGATAATGGGGCGTATCGGAAGTCTTGGTTGGCTTTCGACTTTTCTTAATTTTCCCCTCTTTCACCAGTCGTTCTTTCTCTGCTTTGATTCGTTCAAGCAAGACAGATGCAGGTTCATCGTTCGGGTCTTGTGGCACGAGCTTACCATGAATGGCAAGGTCGAGTATCTTTTGACGTAATTGCTTAGTGTCCATCTTAATCATTCTTTTTATCTTCTTCCAAGCGTTTGCTGCTCTCTACATCTTCCTCGAATGCACGTATTTCGTCAGTGAGGACTTTTTGCAGTTCTTCTTTTGGTACAATCAAAGAATAGTCAGCAACGCCAATGGGCTTATGGAAATCTTCGAGCGCAAGTTCCACATCAACATGGTCTTTTTCTGCACAAAGTATGATACCAATAGAACGATTCTCGTTTTCGCCACGCTCCAAGCGATCAAGCAGTGAAAGATAGTAATTCATCTTTCCTGCATATTCAGGTTTGAATATTCCAATTTTTAGGTCGATAGCAATAAGGGCTCGCAAGCCTCTGTGGAAGAACAGCATATCCACACGGCTTTCCTTGCCGTTATACTCCAACACGTGCTGGTTGCCAATGAAAGTGAAGCCTTTGCCCAATTCCATCAAGAAGCGGGTGATTTTAGAAACCAGCCGGCTCTCCAGTTCTAATTCAAGAATAGGATTGGTCGCACCCAAAAAGCCGAGATTGTATCTGTCTTTGAACACCTCATTAGCATAGGCTGCTTGTTCAGCTGACAATACACGTGAGAAATTGTTGTCAAGTGGAACAAGTTTATGCGTCTCATGCATCTTCATGTTAATTGCATTGAGTAATAGGTCGCGATTCCAGTGCTTGGCAACAGTTTCGTGGGCATAAAACATTGTCGCGCCATCATCTACATTCTTATTGAGCAACAACAAATTATGCGACCACGGCAAAACTGCCACGCTCTGTAGCAGTTTTGGGTCGGCATTGGAGTAACGGACATAGAATTTCTTCATATTCCATAGTTGGCGTGGCGAAAGTCCTATATGAGGGAATCTTGTTTTCAAGTCATAGGACAACCTTTTTACGACACTATCTCCATGCTTGCCCTCTAACTTCCTATCATACAAAAGCTTTCCAATGTTCCAGTAAGCATTAGAAACTGATTCGTTTAGTTTGCGAGCGATTTGCGAGCGAGATGATTCGATAACTGCTACGGCTTGTAGCAGTATTTCGTTGTAATCTCGCTCTTGTATGTTTGTTAACTCTGTTGACATAGACGCATCATTTTTACAATTAGACACCTATCCGGCGGCATTTTTATTCCTCGGATATATTAGCCATCAGTTTCTTCAACTCTGCTACGGCATTGTTAATGTTTTTACTTTTCTCTTCGATAATGTCCAGCAA
>JAUNJC010000170.1 GCA_030523195.1 Oscillospiraceae bacterium | reverse complement strand
CTTAAGAAAGGCATTAAAGACTTGCATATTTCCGCCTCCTTGTCAATAAAAATCCAATCACTGTGAAAATAACTGTCAGAATCAGAATGGTTGCCAGCTTATAGAAATACTGCTGATAATCGCTGTATAGATTCAAGCAATAAAATAGGTCACTGATCAACGATGCCGGATTGATAGAGTGGAAGAATGGAACATGTTCTGCTAAATAGGGGCGAATATTCGCTGCCATCAAGCCACTGCAAAAACAACTGAACATCGAAATGGTCATGGCAATGCCTGTTTTTGCACTTTCCTGTAATCTGCTGAAAGAACCAATCATAAAGCCCATCGAAACGCCCATAATGCCGCTTACAATGGCGGATAGATAGATCAACGGCAGACTGCCAACAAAGTCCACTTTCAGGACAACAACCAGATAGGTGACAGCAGTTATCATGCAAATAGTCTGTAAAATATAACTGCCAAATAGTCCGGCAAGCAGACTAATACTCTTTGGGGTGGGAGAACAGCATTTTCTTGCACCGAGCGGAGAGAGATTGCCCTGTTGAGCAATCGCAATATGCAGACCGGTCATGGAACCGAACATGGCTACCATTGCCAGCAGATTGTAAAAATAATTGGTGGTGGAATTTGTGTTGCCAGTTGTCATAGAAATTTTCTGATTGCCGACAATGGTATTGTTGAGCGCTGCAATAACGGCTTCGGTTTTTTCCGGTGCAGTCTGTATGGTTTGCCGAATAATCGTTTCTTGCAGGTGATATTGTTCTGCAAAGGATTTGATGATCGTTTGTTCGATGCCATTGCCAGCAACACTCAAGGAGAGGGTATCTCCGGCATACAGAATGCCGTACACTTCCTGTTTCTTCAGCAGTGACAATGCTGTTTCTTCATCGGTATATTTGACTGCAAATAGCGGTTCTCCATTGGATTCTAAGCTATCTAAAACTGTGTGCAGCATCGGTTGTTCCGTGTTTTCCACAACCGCAACCGGAACGGTGGAAAACAGGGTGGTTCTTTCGTAAAGACTGCTGAAGGCAACTTTAAAAAAAGTTCCAAGGACAATGGGAAACAGAATCAACCAGAATAGAATATCTTTTACCCGAATTCCACTCAGCACCTCATATTTCAAGTTGTGCCAAAACATCTTTTTATACCTCCTTGTCTCGCAGTGCCTTTCCGGTAATCTCCAAAAAGACATCATTCAAAGTCGGCAGTGTGGTGTAGACCTTGCCGAAAGCGATTTGATTTTCCTGTAAAACATGCAGAACTTCTACAAGATTGTGCATGCCGCCGCAGCAGGACACATTTAGTTCTCCCTGTTCACAGATTGCCCGTTCCACATGTTCTAGATTTTGAATTTGTTCCAGTACAGTATCGGGCAGGATTGACACAGCAATGGTGATGGTTTCTGTATTTTTGATGATGCTTTTCAGTTCTTCTTTTGTGCCCTCTGCAATTTTTCTGCCCTTATCCATGATAGCAATGCGTGTACAGATTTGTTCCACTTCTTCCATATAATGCGAGGTATAAATAATGGTTGCCCCCTCCCGATTTAGTGTCTGTATTCCCTCTAAAATTTGGTTTCGGCTTTGTGGGTCTACGGCAACAGTCGGTTCATCCAGAATAATTAGTTTTGGTTTATGGGCAATGCCACAGGCGATATTTAAACGCCGCAGCAGACCACCAGAGAGCTTTTTGGGGTAGAACTTGAGGAAGTCTTCCAATCCGGTAAAATGTACAGCGTCCATGACATATTGTTTGCGAGTCGCTTTATCTCGAATGTATAAACCACAGAAATAATCAATATTTTCATAGACGGTCAATTCCTGCAATACGGCAACATTTTGCATAATCACACCGATTTGCCGTTTGATGTCATAACTGACAGGGGTCATTTCCTTTCCAAATATTTCAATGCTGCCCTTATCAAAGGAAAGCAAGGAGAGCAGACAGTTGATGGTGGTGGTTTTACCAGAACCATTTGGACCCAATAAACCGAAAATCTCTCCCTCTTGAATCTCCAGTGAGAAATGATCGAGTGCAATCAGTTCTTTATAACGCTTGACCAGATTTTCAATCTTTACAACGGTTGGTTTCATTTGATTTTCTCCTTGTTTATAAATTTGTTCTTTGCTGCTGAAAATATTATACTGCTTTTTTGGAGAAAAGGGAAGTGACAAATGTCATCAGTTGCGGTGACATTTGTCACTTTTTCTGTTTCTACTTGTACTGGATATGAGAATCTGTTATAATAAAAGAAAATAGGAGGAGAACAAGAATGAAACTGGAGCGACTCATTGGTATTCTATCCATTTTACTGCAAAAAGAAAAAGTAACAGCTATAGAATTAGCAGAGACGTTTGAAGTATCCCATCGTACCATTTTACGAGATGTCGATGCACTTTGCTGTGCAGGAATTCCGTTGGTAACATATAAAGGAAAAGGCGGCGGGATTGCCATTATGGATGGTTATAAAATGGATAAAACCATTTTTTCTACCAAAGAAATGCAAGCCATTTTGGCAGGGCTGCAAAGTTTGGATAGTATCAGCGGCACAAATCGCTATCGGCAGCTAATGGAAAAGCTTTCAGTAGATGCTGCCCGTACTCTGTATGCAGAGAATCATATTTTAATTGATCTTTCCGCATGGGATAAATTGGCGGTTTCCGATAAAATCGAACAAATCCAGTTTGCGATGGAGCAGGATGCGGTTATTTCTTTTACCTATTTTGCTCCTAATGGTGATACCGTTCGTACAATAGAGCCTTACCATTTGATTTTTCAATGGGCAAATTGGTATGTTTGGGGTTATTGCAATCTGCGACAGGACTATCGCATGTTTAAATTGACTCGCATGGTCAATTTAACTGTGACAGCAGAAAAACGAAAAGAACGAATCGTTCCGGTTTATGTCTGTGATAAATTGCGGCATACAGACGGGGAAGTGGAAGCCGTTGTACGGTTTGATAAATCTGTGAAATGGAGGATCATGGATGAATTTGGTTTAGAACATCTGAAATGGGATGCAGAAGGAAACATTTTGCTTTCTTTTACTTGGTCAGACGAACCTTCCTTTTATCGGTATATCCTCACATTCGGAAATCAGGCGGAAATCATTTCGCCGAAAGCATATAGAGAACGATTCTGTTTGCTTTTGCAAGAGATTGCAAAGAAATATTGAGAGGATGGCAAGTAAAAAATAATGCACTTCATAGGAAATGAATAGAAAGGAGGCATGTATATGACATCAAATCATCAAATTGTCTGTGCAGAAATAATTGATTTTACAAATATTTATAATCTTTATAGGGATGTATGTGCTGCTCAGAATGAAACATATTCTACTTGTTGGAATATCGCAATCTATCCGGATGAGGAGGATTTGAAGAAGCATATTGAACAACAGGAAATGTATTTATATTGGCAGGGTGTAGAACTTGCAGCTGCTATGGTGCTTACAG
>JAUNJC010000027.1 GCA_030523195.1 Oscillospiraceae bacterium | reverse complement strand
AGACGATTTAGTAGGACCTCTTGATTGAAGCGTATCCCCTTTTTCTCTTTTTCTTTCACATAACAATGCTTACAATTCATATTGCAAGCGTATGTTAATCCCAAATGTGCATTGATCATTTACAGAATCCTCCAATAAATAGAATAACTAAGCTACCCGCGAGAATTCGTTTAATTAGAAGGCGGAAAGCTGTTTGACCTTCCGTTTCATTTTTGTTCTCTGTTTTTTGTATCTGAGCTTCCACCATATTTGTACTCCTATCAATTATTTGATTTCCGAACCAAACGGCATCAAAGCAAGTTTAGCGATTTTGAAATATTGTTTTCCGAAGGGAATACCCACTATCGTCAAGCAATAAATTAGGCCTATAACTGTAGCTTCAACCGCAAGAGACCATCCTGTCAAGCAAACCCAAAGCATATTCAAGAGAAAGCTCCCGGTTCCACCTGTGTTCTCAACTGTTTTGCCAAATGGAAAGAAACAAAGTTTTGCTATCTTAAAGCACTGTTTGCCTACTGGAATGCCAATTATGGTAATCGACCAGATGATTCCGGAAAAACACCACATAAGGCCGGTCACAGCTCCTCCAAACACAAACCATATAATGTTGCCAAGAATGCTCACTGTACTCCCTCCCCTGTGTAATACTGCTGCATAGTGAACTATCTAGCAGGCATCACTTATAGTCCAAAGAGCTGCTTATATTGAATGCAGAATACGATAGTGGCAATTAACAGCGCTACCCACGCGATAAGCAATATAGTCTGTGTAACATAGAGAACTCTTCGATCAATAATGCTGATATCTCCATCGTTCTTAGAAGGAGGACTCTTCAGAAGATGTTTTATCTTTGATGGACCGGCACCCTTAATATTGGATAGTCTGCTGTACGAAATTCTTACACAAACAATCAATCCAACATAATAAAAGAGCCAAAACCAGAGCATGTTAACTCGTGAGGATGTCGCAACGAGCCCCCATACAGCAATACACATGGAGAAAATAATCGGAGTTCCAAACGAGCCCAGTACATACGCTCCGTTTTTCTCACGATATACTGCTTCAATTCCTGATGCAATCAGCAGTAACCAGAAAGATACTCGAATTAGGAAACTGTGGAATCCACCGATTTGCGTCTTTGAATTTAGGAGGAACTCCATTTTATAAAAGAACTCTCCTGACAATGTTCCACACCACCGCATAAGCAGTGCCAAGCCTGTAGCAAGGATAATCAATGTGACCGTCGTTTTTGCTGTTTTTCTTACTGTAGTCATCTGATTTTCTCCTCCACAAATGCTGCCAGATCCTTAATATTATTATGGGATTGCCGAGCTAACCAGCGCATCGGAGCGACAATGTTCTGCGGGTCAAACGGGCTGCCATCTTCACAGTGTCCTATTGAGCTAACAGGGAAATAAGTAACCTTTGAAAAAACACTGTCCAGATTGTTGACGGCATTTGCAAGACCAATATCTGCCAAATATTTCCTGCACACTTTGTCGCGAGCGTCATCAAGGCTAAGATATTGGTTCTGGTTTGCGGAAAACTCGGCTTTGATCTTTACCGTACCAATCTTTCTCTGTATAGAAGTCAGATCTGTTTTTGCTATTACAACAGCCACAGGGGTATCGCTCATTCTTCTGGCCGTGCGACCGGCTACCTCAGAATATTTGTTGATAAAATGAACGATGATGTCTTCTGTTGAATCATCCGAGAAACCGTTTGTGCTTGTTGATCCGGTAGTTGCTTCGCACTCTTTCCTTACTGAGCGAACACTTAACGGGTCGATAATAATGATAATTCCATCACTATATGCAAGGTTAAGCGGGTTTCGTTCGTACTGTTCACTGAGGATAACTTCGTCTGGGACATCATAGATAACAATGCCGTCATCAGAACTCCCTTTGCTTCCGTGGAGGATATGATATGTCCGTACTTCATCACCGGGTGATTTCACCGCTCTGCCGGAATGATATATCTTCTCCAGCTCCTCAAAATCATCTTTGGGAGAGGTCAATACGTTCCGGATGCCGGAGTTCTCAATGGCTTCAACGTACTGATGCTGAAATGCTGCAATAAAAGATGTTTTGCCTGACGAATTGCCGCCGATGACCTGTACGGTAAGTGCATTTATATTCGAGCCTGCAAGAGCATAGTCGCATTTGGGGCAATATGACTTCAAGTCTTTTCGCTTTGAGGCAGAAGCACACGGAATGAAATGGCCGCAGGTGCATTTCGCATACAAGAGACCGCACCTTCCGGGAGAGAGCCTTGTATGTTTGGTACCACAATGCGGACACTCAAACACAGGGAGCTTAAAAGTCGCATAACACTTTGGGCAATGCTGCGTCATCCAGGAAGCTTTATCCGCAAGATTAAACAGTGGCATTAACAGAAGGTTTACTGCCCAAAGGGTGAGCAGAAACACTATATAAGCCAGGTTGGTAACGAAGTAGATAATCACGCCTGCAACACAGCGGATAATCATCTCTGCAATGCCGAAGATGGCCAGTGGCAGATACATGAGGGAACTCAAAAAGGTAATGGTTTTCGAGTGATTCTCGTAATTACCGAGACGGTAGGCAAGTCCTGCGAAGCTGAACACGAACCATTTTTTGTCAAAAAGGTACTTGTGCGCATCTTTATAGATATGGCTTCTCTGGAACTGTCCCGATCCTGCTGCAAAGCTGAACATAAGTTCTGAACCGGGTTTCTTCTTCCACGTTGCCCTGTTGTTAATGATTGCTTTAACGAGCGAAGCAACAATATTAACACAGGCAACAACCGAGACAATTACTATTAACGTGCGAAGCAGACCTGGTATGGTTTCCCCAAATGCCCCTATATCTGCCATGGCTTTTTGCAGAAACAAGTGAATCTGCTCAAGCTCATATCTGATTTCATCTGTCGGCATGTCAACGTTCCCGCTTTCTTTTTCTTACATCTCCTGACCGTTTTCTTCTCCCTGTTCTTCTCCCTGGTCATCCGCAGGCATCTCATGCGCATGAGATCTGTTCTCGTGTGGATCTTCAATCTGGTAATAATCAGGATTGTTCATTCGGTCATTAAATTCTTCTTGTGTCAGGCCTTCAGCTTCAGCTTGTTCAACTTTTCGCCAGTGTTCATGTCCGGCTTTGTGGCCAAGATCATACTGACCCTCGATTGGTTCGTGTGTGTTGGCATCAAGGAACTGACCTTTTTCGTTCTTTTCCGCTCTGCGTTCGACTTCTTCTCTAACATCCTGGCGAATATATGGACGATGGAGTGCCATGATTAATCACACTCCTCGCCAACGTTGAAGCCGCTTGAGACGATAAAAGTGGCGTTTTCGTCCTCTCTTTCAAGAGCAATACCTGTTGAACAATTCAGATAAGGTAAAACACTTTTATCAATTTCAAGAATGGTGTTAATATCGTAAATTGCGATGTTATCCGGATTATTTACATAGTCATCATCTTCATCACCGCAGAAGAACCTCCATCCGCTGTCCTGGGGATTGGTTGTCTCCTCGTGATACATGTAGCGAACTTTGCGCTTGCCATCAACAAGCATCTTGGTTGCTAAAACAAAACCAAACTTTTCCATAATTGCCTCCTGTGTATTTACTGTTGCTGAACAAAACTGCGTAAAGGACAGTTGTCACTGCTCATTAGCCAGAAGACCGGATCCATAACTCCCCACGGCTCGTATTGACCTTCCTCAGTCGTGTGTCCCATCGCGCTGACCGGGAAATATCTGATATTGGAGAACTCTGCTTCTATCAGATTGATTGCATTTCCATAGCCGTGGTCATAAAGGAATGTCCGGCAGATATCATTCTGGTGCTGTTCAAAAGAAAACTGAGCCTCGGAATCCGGCATGGGCTTATATGTAGCCCTGATACGTGGAAGACCGATTTCTTTCTTGTGCAAGTCAGACTTTGTAATTATCACAGCAACCGGCACGGAAGCAGCCTTAGCAGTGTGTTTTCCTTTTACCTCATCCAATGAGTTAATAAAGTTTGTGATCGTATCGGATACATAGTTCGGGGTTGCTGTTGGATCAATAATAAGAAGGAAACCTTCGCAGTACCTGAACTGCTGTTGCTGAGTATCACTGCCGGCAAAATCGAATGCCTCACCCGCAATATCGTATATGGTCATTTGGACAGATGTTTTCTGCCCGGTAGCATGAATAACGCTATACATATTAGCGTTTGTTTCTAAAGTGGATTCGGATTTTCCTGTACTGAACCATTCTTCAAGATCGCCAAAAGCATCTGCAGGCGTTTCTTCGAAGGTAATGTCGTGACGGCGGATCAGCCAATCCTTATATTCATGCCAAAATGCAGCTAAAAAGGTGGTTTTGCCAGTGCCGACACCGCCAACGAGCTGAATACCATATTGCTGGGAACTGCTGGAAAGAAGCTCTGCCCCACAAAAAGGACAGTGCGCCTCATATTCAGATCGCCCTCCGATAAACGTAGTGGACAGCATCGTTCCGCACGTGCATTTATGCTTAAAAACACCATAAGGACCGGGAACCAGCTTCTTGTGTTCCAAACCGCAGGTTGGGCAGATAAAAACGGGAATAACAGACTTACGCTTACAATTTGGGCAGCGATTGTGAATGGACTTTAAAATCAAAACAATACGGTCCGTCAGCCACAGTACCGAGAAAAACAGGAAGAAAACTGTCATCCCGATAACAATTGCGGCAGAAAGGATGATAGAAAAAGCGCTAACCCAAATGAAGCCCAGGACTTGTGCACAGAAGATTGCAAACCCATATCCCAAATAGATCCACATATCAATGATCCATTTGTGCCGAACGGCCTTATCTTTCCATGCAGTCAACTTTGTTCGGTATTCAGAGAGGTTTTCAAAAGCGCCTTTAACAATCTCTGAAATCTGGTGAAAGCCTGGTCCGAAGCAGTAGTTCCGTCTGACTCCCGAAGAAACATCGGCATGCTTGTCCACATAGGTCGCATATGGATCAAGATTATCCTTAAATGATTTGATAAAGCTGCTTAAAGATACAATTAATCCGTAACCGGCACTGACAACAAGCGTGATTATCCCGACAACCGAGGCAATCGGCAGTATTACATACCTTATTAGAAGATAAATAAGATATACAACAAGAGCTATAACAAGAAGATAAAAAATTACTTCCATTAAGGTTCACCTACAATCCTATTTTTTGCCCCATTTTCCTGAGTCAGAGTCATCGGCAGATCCTCGCGAGAAGAGACGCCCAAAGAGAGACGGCTCTTTCTTCTTATCATGCAAAGACCTTGCGTCCTTCTCGACAAGTGCGAAGTACTGCTGTGCCGCCTTAGATCGAATCGTTCCGCGAATGGCAATCATACCTTTATCAAATTGTTTGATGTCTGCACACGCATTGACAAGAGCATCAAATAATACTTTGTTGTTTGTTTGAGCAGCAATCTCTATGAGTTCACCGATAACGGAATCTTGCCTTGTCCCGACATACCGCATAGCTTCCTCGGCAATCAAAGCAGAGTAATAGGGAGAATTGGCTGCCGCTGACACAACGGTCGCAAACGCTCCTTCCGGCAGCCTGCCGCTATAAAGCTTGCCAACAAGATGCTCTGCATATGCTGCATCTTTTATGGACGGGAAGCCTTGAGATATCATGCTGTTAAGGAGCGGAATCAGTCCGTTTGCCTGCTTTCGGTCATCAAGTGCGTCCAGTGCATAGATGTGTGCAGAGTTAATGCAGGCAACACCCTCCGGCTTGCAGTTCTGAATCCTGTAAGCAAGTTTTCCAACATATTTGTCAGACAGAACAATGTTCTTATCGAAGATTCTGATTACAGAAGTCAAGTCGATTCCTTTCAATTCTCTATTAGACAGAATCCAGTCAAGGAATCTCGCCATGTCCTGTGCCCGAATCATGGTTTGAGCTTTATATGCAAGAACTGCCGAGAAATAACTATCCAAGTTGAATTGCTGCAGTTGCCTATACAGTCTTGTCAGATTGCTTTCTGTCGAAATCATATCCGGCGTGATCCTGCATACCAATTGGACAAGAAATGCGATGAAGTTCTGGTCCATGCATGAACTTGCGTTCGTAAGAAGGATATCCACAGTCTGCCCTTGGTTTAACGCGGCATATAAAGCGGCTACCTGGACTGCACTCTGCCCATCTCTTGCTTGATACAGCGCATTCATACTGTACGGAAGAAGCACATTTACCGACTCAGTAAAACTACCTCTATTAGACTTCAATGCCTCAACAAAGAACTCCGAAAAAGATACCCACTCCGCAGGCTTATACGCACGTATTGCATTCGCATATGCCTCAACAGTAGCCCGTGAAATAATATGGTTGGAAGCACTTTGCGAAAAAGCACTCTTTTTGATGGCATTATGTAGATTCGCTGTTGACTCTGCCTGTGGTCTCATATAAATGTTATCGGCATAAGCGAGGCAAACAGAATCCTTAAAGGTTTCGCTGACGGAATCATCACCAACGACGGAGGAAGTGCGCTCAAGCCAACTCATAATGGTGAAAGAAGAAATGGCGTCTTCTTTCAGGAACTTGGGAATATCCTGCTTAATCTCCCGATACAACCGTTCAAGCTCTGATGTCTTTTTCAGTTTGAACTGGCCCAATATGTTCAAGGAGGCGAGTAAATCTTTCAATTGCCTGCTCGAACTGTATCTTGACATACTTGCAAAAGCAGAATAAAGCTTGATGACGTCTCCGGAAGGCGCTTCAACATCAACCATCTGCATAAACTGTCTGCACAGGTATTCATGTCCATCATCGTATGCAGTGACATATCTATAATAGGGATTAGACGTATCCACATTAACCGACAATGACTTGGTCTTTCCATCCAAAACAATATATGGAGAATTAGCAAGCGCCTTTGCTGCCGCCGTGTTTGTCCTATCCCGTTCATCTACTCCGACTATCATTGCTCTGAAACGAAGTTTCTGATTGGGACTTTGTAGGTTGATTTGGGTTTGGTACTGTCCTGAGAGATTGACAGTGTACTTATTGGCATTCGCAAATTTATCAAGCCGCGTTGCAAAAGAGAGTCCAGCAGCCATTCTCGGCGAAAATGCGCTTTCAATGGCGGCAACCCAAAACTCGATTAATTTGGAGTTTTCATCCTTGATTACCAGAAACTTTCTTTCCTCAGGTGGAAGGGAGTACTGAGATATGATGAATGCAATGGCACCCATCAAAACCTCGCGACGACCTTCTGCAACAAACGCAGCGACATCATCAAAGTTGATATATCCTATGGTCTCTCCGAGATCATCCCGCTGTGCCAATGGAGCAGGTGAGTTTTCATAGTAGAAAGCCTCACCTCGTTTTTGAGCATCCCATACCGACTCATTACCGAACAGTTCATACGGATAGATATCATCGAACTGCCCAATAAAAATCTGATTAATGAAGTTGCCAGGTCGATGAGAATAATCCCCGGTCGCAGTCCTGTCGAAGGGTATCGGATGAAAATTCAATAGATACTTCCCGCCCAAATCTGGTACAACAAAAAGGTATGCATCATCCATAAAGCTGGGATCTGCATAGGGTTCCTTGCTTTGCGCTGTAGCATACAGGAAGGGGAGATCAGTAAAACCGGCGTCGGTAACATTTTCTGAGCAGGAAAATACTTTGAAACCGCTATTCTTTATTGGATTTCTTCCTCTCAGAATATCAATACCTTCACCGCATCTCGTGTATATTAGTTCAGAATACATTTGATGACCTCCTGTCTTTGCTGAATTACCGATTCCTCGGTATGGTTGCTGAATTAGTCAATAAACTTTGCTCGTTTAAACAGCCACAGAATCGGGTCAAGAACACGATGGGGCTTTATTTCATCGGGCAAAGTGTACGCATCTTTCGGCGGTGCTCCGTAGCTCGAAACGCCAAAGAAATAGTATTCCTTGAAATGGGAGTCAAGGGCGTCAATAAAAGCACTCTCGCCGATCTGTTCAAGCCAGTTTCTTATCTCAGAGTCAACTTGCTGGATTTCTGCCAAGTCGACCATACCGTTTCTCACAGTCAGACTACTGTTTTTGATCAAAGCCTGAGGGCCAAAGGCGCGATGATTAAGAATGGTGTCAAACTTGGTGAGAACGACAGCGACGGGGATATCCAGCATCTTTGTTGTTTTAATACCTCTTGCCGCCTTTATATAAGCAGCGACACTGTTGATAACATCTTCTGCGTTCTTTGTAGCGCCTTCAGCACCGCCAAGTGAATTGCTCATGACGTTGGGATCTACTACGCCTCCGCGTCTGATATTGGGAAGAACAAGCGGATCGATAGCCAGGATGATCGCCTTGGATGCGTTGATGTATCTACAGACTGTCGATGCCGGGTCGAGGTTATTTTCATGATCTTCACCAGCGCCATCAAAGATGGTGAAAGTGTATGTGGGAACTTCACTGCCACGCCTCTTCTGAAGGTTCTTGATGTACCAGATTTGCGGCGTACTTTCACCGGACTGAGTAGCTTCGGGGATTGTGTGCTGTTCGTAAATCAAATCAGCGTTTGTGTTTTGATGATCCAGGGTAGCCTTTGTCTGGTGCCCCAATGCAAGTCTCAACCCCGACGAACGGCCCAATTCACGCAGCATGACCGTAATGTAGTTGGTTTTGCCGGAGTTCGAAACTCCCACAATACTGAAAGGCAAATTAGGCGTTTCAAGTGCCATCTTGGGAATGATCTCACCGCAGGAAGGACACTTTCTCAAAGTCGCTAATCCTCCACATGCGGAGTTTTTGCATTTAATCGGTTCGCGGGCAAATCTGCCTGGAGTGGTTTCGGTTCCACAGTCAGGGCAAACATAGAGAACTTTGCTCTTGTCATACTCGCGAATACAGAAGGGGCATGTAAATTTTGCCATATTTTTCACCTCATACTTTTCCTGAAAATCCCTGCTTCCACCGAAGCATTATATTGTCACCGCTTGTTGTATCTTGTTCAAAGAGAAAATACCTGCATTTTTTTAAATACTTTGCGGGGAGTTCCGTTTTTACCGAATATGATTTGTGGTATTCGGTTACCGGCGTATCTAAATCAACTGAAGGTACCTTCATGATCAGTTCGGCATTTTTATCATCCTGTGAAGCAATAAACTGACCTGCATCGCAAACACAAAGATAGAGTTCGGGAACATACTCTATAGGTTTGTTTCCACTGAGCTCAATCATCAGTTTCAACCCATCAAACATTCCATAGGAGACGGACCAAAACAAATTAGCGTTCAAAGGGCGATCAATCTTCATTTTCTGTGGCTCGGATACTATTTCCTTCCCTCCTGCAGAATAGCAGGTAAACACAGAAACAAAGAATGTTGTTTCGTTCAGAACAAAGTCCTGATAAGGAATAAATCCTTGCTTCTGGTATGCGGCCAGCGAAACTTTCTGTATATCCGGGGATTTGCCAATCTCTTCTAATGATGCCCATCTGTTAGTTGCCTTGGCGGTTCTGACAGTGTAATAAAAGGCTGAGACATTGGTCGGTATTTTCCCGGAAAGAAATATCTTCAAGTCAATCCTGTAGCTGATTCCCTTACGCCCGGAAATCATGCTTTCTTCCATGCAGGTCGCTTTCTTGTCTATTCCGCAAGAGGAATATGTATTTACTTCAATACTGTTTTCGCTGCTAATCCATTTTCCGCCGGAATACGCAAGGACACTTATCTTACAGAAAGATTCCCTTGGCAGAGCAGCCTGAACAGTTCCGTCTTCAGACTTGGCTTCAACGGAAAGCTTTCCGTTTACCATGACACGAAGATCAATTCCACCTTGCTTTATTGTCCAAGTGATTTTATAAAGATTATCCCGGATCTGCGTTGCACGAATAGAGAAGGAATCGACCGTTGGCAAAGGTGTAATAACATTTTCGACTCCTGTACTCCTGTTATTGGCGTCATAATTGGCAAACACCTTGTAAGTGTATGTCCTTCCGTATTGCGTACTAGCATCCTCGAAACTGCCATAAGCTGCATTAGTCAAGGTAATGCTTTTACCTTCACATATGCGCACTACTGTTGCCCCGCGACTATTGTCCGGAGAATCCCATGTAATCCGTACCCCCGTCCCGTGCTGAGAAACACGCAGATTTTTCACATCTGCATAGAGCATGCCTGTTTTGGAAATCGGCGATGAATATACATCCCAGCGCACTGTGAAGACGGAATACGTATATACCTGCCCTGGCTTTATGCGTTCGTCAGTAAATGATGTTGCGGAAATCTTATCGGCAAGAACATCTCCATCGTTTTCAGACGATGATGCGATTATCCCCTTTTTTCTGACAAGCCGATAGCTGACACCCTGTTCGGTTGAATGCCCCCAGCTTATGCTTATAACCCCTGAACCCGACACAGGCACAACTGATATGCTGCCGCATGGTGTTGGCGCTGTCGCCCGAAGAAAAGACAACGCCGGAGGATAATCAACGCATTGCATCAAAATAGCGATGCAAACATCTGCCTTTTTGGAAGCAGATGCTCTGCTTACGGATGAGAAAAGACTGTCTGCTTTTGCGAGCTCTCCATTTATTGTCTGCTCAAACTCCGTAACATTCAAATTTGGGTATTTCCTGATAATGGAGCCTAATTCTATCTTTGCAGTATTGAACTTTCGTTCAGCAATAAGTTGGCGAAGTCTGTTAATGGGTTCCTTAAAGACGCTTTCTTCTTTCTCAATTTGTTTTGCAAGTTGGTCAATACGCGTCTTTTCTCCGGGAGCAGCTGACTGCGCCTGAAACAGATACTGTCTGGCTGCATCAAAATCGCTCCTTCGAAATGCGGCTTCAGCCTGCTGGAAGAACTTTGAAAATAAGGCGGCGCTTGCGAACACATAACCACAGTGAGGGCAGGAATCCTTAAAAACAGGGATAGCCTTTCCACATTTGTCGCATTTTTTGAAAAGGGGTTTGCGGCAGTTCTTGCAAGCATTTGCTTTCATCGCGTCAGCTTCGGTCTCGAACTCACTTACTGATCCGCAATAGCTGCATTTTATCGTATAAACCCATGCCGTCGGCCAATAATAGTTGTCAGTGAAACCTGCTTCTTTGTTATAGATTGCAAGAGCAACCTCATACTCTGGAAAATAATTACAAATGACTTTTATGCACTGATCTGCAAATTTGGGATTCAGTAACGTTGCCTCTGGAGCTCTTTTCATTGTTGAAAACAGTTTTGTGAGATCTTCAGAACGATATATCAAATGCTGCTCGTAGGCGGCACGGTTATCGTCTGAGTTGAATACATATGTTTTTGCAGCCGCCGAAATTGAGCCACACAGTTTACCGAGGTCATCGTTCCTTTGAGAGTATCTGCGTGAGGCTGGGTCAAAAATAGCCCAGAGCTCTTTTGTATCCATCGCTTTATATAAAGCAACGTTTGCTGTGTCATTAGATATATAGGCAGCAAAAGAATAAAGATCCATAACGACAGATGTGTCCGCACCATTCGGATTTGGATCTTTTGTCCTCCTGAGAGCAGCAAGCTCAGAGTAAATGCGATCTGCGTTAGTGGGGAACTTCGGGAAAGCCGCTAATGGGTCTTTATCAACAATCTCGAATCCGGCATCGGTGAACGCCTTTTTCACATGTTCAACCGAGAGACGGCTTTCCTTCTTATAATGGCGAATAGTTGCCTCTGTAACGGTATGTCCCCCGGTAAGCGCAAGCAATTCAACTGTAGCGGAAAGAGCGCTCAGTTCCGATGCTGTTTTTTTATCTGCAAGGGGCTTAAAAGCTGAGTCAATCAGTTTTTTGCCGTCGGGAGACAGTATCTGGGCATCAATTCCATCCAGATAATCCATTTGTGCCTGGAGCGCATCTCTGTTCGTCTGCTGGGTCTCGCGACCAAGGGCAGAACCAAACTCTGCTTTCTTTTGATCTATTTTCTTTTTAACCTGTCTGGCATTTGTTTCAGGTGGATCAAAGGCTAAACCCACCAGATCAAACAAATCAAAGTCTGCCATTTCCAATTACCTCACTGTCATTCGACTACCGTTCCCATTCAGTCATCCCAAGTGTCTGTGTCAGGATTGTCATCACCCTCCTGTCCGACAGCCTGCATCATCGAAATATCCGAAACATATGCATGGGATAGCAGGTGGCAATAATGCGACTCATGGACAAATCCAAATCTAACGTCAACATCACTATTTGAAGCTTTGAACTTGCTTCCGACTGCCTTTCCATCAATTTCCACTTCATATTGCCCGCCGTTTGTAAGTGACATTTTCAGATGGAAGCGAGGTGCTACTGTAGCAACACAAGCTCCGTCAAGTAAAATATCTCCTCCATTTTCCGTTAGATGCGCCGAAATAAGACCGAGTGATATCTCCAAATAGCCGCCTGGATGAGGACTGATTGTAGAGGTGTTAATATCGCACTCTATCTCAAAATCGTCGGAAGGATCTATTGTATAGCGAACGCCTTCGTTCATTTCACTTATGTTATAGCCATGAAACTCAATGTTTTCTTCATTAGCTATTACGTGAACTGTTGGCTCGTTAAATTCAGCCCCACTTGGATGAGTAGGAATGTTATCATATTTAACCCATTCAACATTGCTGAAAGTTATCGCTTTATACTTATGTACAAGGCTTTGACTGCTTCTTGTACCGATTTGGAGTCCAACCTTGAACCCTTGATCGGTATTCTCGCTCGTCACAGGACGACCAAACTGGGAAATATCGGCAGGAACACTTTCCCGCCGGATCGGTAAATCTACAGTTGAATCTTCCTGACGCGCCTGAATGTGGATTACCCCATTCACATCATAGCTATATTGAATCCGAATAACCGTCCCGATTTTTTCACCCCTGTTGACGTGCTTGATTCCATTCACCACATACTTATACGGAATCTGGCAATCCAAAGGATTCTCACTGTCCCCTTGAAGAACATAAATTGCCAGCTCATTATTAGCTCTGGGCGAAGTGTAGAATCTGAACTTTTTTGCAGCACGAACAGGGCGCGGATGGTTAGCCGGAATAATGATCTCATTATAATAGTGATTGCCTTCATCATTGATGGCAACCACACCCATTGCGTGGGCGGTGGTTTCTCTGAGCGTGAGCATACTGAGGCTGTTCAGCTTTCTTTCCGCCCTGACGGAGACATGAGAACTCAGTCCACTCTTTGTCCTGTCGGTAGTCTTCTTGCCATCCACGACTTGAACCGACAGTGCAGCATAGGATTCGTTCTCTTTTGAGGACTGAATTGCCGCGCCAAGTGCTACGGCTTCATCAGGATTCACATGGGACAATGGACGCTTGTTAAACAGTCTCTGCAAATAAGCCGGAACCTGCGGCATTCTTGTTGAACCACCAACAAGAAGGACATCCGTAACATCTTTGTGCGTCAGCCCCGCTTCTTCCAGCACAGCAAGGCACAATGCGCCGGTTCGATCAAGGAGGTCTGCCGTGTTTTCCTCAAACTCGGCTTTCGTAATGGTGACCGTAACCTTACCGTATCCGGGGAATGATGCAGAAACTTTGGTAGCCTGCATATTTTGCGCGGACAATTGCTTTTTGACGCTTTCTGACATTCCGCTGACGATAGAAAGCAGTTCTCGATCTCCACGGATATCAAGTTCTGTCTCGCTCTCAAACCTTGTGACAAGGATATCTTCAATTCGCGCATCCCAGTCGCGGCCGCCGAGCTTGTGATTGCCTCTGGTCGTAATCGTGGAAAGAACACCGTTCTTCCCCATATGGACAAGGGTCACGTCAAACGTGCCGCCACCGAGATCATATACAAGGATATTGGCATTCTCTCTCCAGTGATTCAATCCATACGCCATCGCTGCAGCGTTTGGTTCATCAATTATCTTTTTAACCTTGAGACCGGCAGCTTTTGCGGCACGAATGGTAGCTTCACGTTCTTTTGAATAAAAGTATGCGGGAACAGTTATAACAGCATCCTTGATGGTTTCCCCGGTTGCCGCCTCTGCATCCTCACGCAGATGCTTGAGAAGCATTGCGGATAAGTCTTCGGAAGTGTAGGGCTTTCCATCAATGTAACAGTAAGGCTTATCAACGCCCATTTCTCTCTTGAAGGTGGCGACACAGTTCTCTTCTCCGGAATTATAGGCGTCTTCGGCCTCGCTTCCAAATATCACATCACCGTCAAGGAACTGGATAACGGACGGAGTAAGCTTGTTGCCTTCGCCGTTGGGGATGATTTGAGGAAGCTTTGTTTTAGGGTCAATATAGGCGACTGCCGAGAACGTAGTTCCCAAATCAATTCCGACTGATATACTCATAGAATAAAACCTCCTCAAATTCCTTGAACTTCCGTGTTATTACATTGACATTTCTTCTTCATCTTCCAGTTCCTGATCCTTCATCCCGGAAGCAATTCCTTCCCAATCCGTTGGGGTGTGGTAGATGTTTGAGGAACAATCACCATTATCAAGGCTCTCATATTCCTTCTGCATCTTGCTTCGTTCCTCAGAAACAAAACGTTCAATTGCCGCCTCATCGGTTACTCCGTGATCTCTAAGGTTTTCACGATAGTTGTCAAGAACGGTCTCCATGTCGCGTTCCCGGCTTGCCCTGATTTCAGGCGTGATGGTTCTCTTTAATACTTTTGGCCCTTCCATTTTGTTCTCCCCTTACGCGAACTCTAAAAAGTATCAGCTTGGGATGTAGCCAGTATTGCAACTCTCTTGCAAGGGATGCAATACTGGCTTTTTCACATAGCCGCTACGAGTTTAAATCTGACCGCTGGTCTGGATTTTCTCAAAGCGGTTCTTTGCCTTTTTGAGATCATCTTCCGAGTAGAGGACGTCGGACTCGATAACAGTCTTTGCGGATTCTCCCGTCTCGACGTTTGTTGCAGTTACCTCAAGACCGATCGTACTGGAGCGGAACACCACACGAATAGGAGAGCCCTGCGGAGTGTTGGGAGGAAGCTGCAGATGAACTTCACCGATGCGCTTAACTTTTAATTCAGGATCGGTATATTGAGGATCACCGTTCGCATCAAAGCTGGGGGTAATGTGCTTATTAACACGATCCTCGGACACGTTTTCATAAACATTGACGACTATTTCCGAGGCATTTTCGACTCTGGTACCATACACAGACTCTGCTTCAGCAGGAATCTCATCTCCGATAAAGAGAAGATTGTCAATCATGTAGCTGTCTTCAGAAACGAACACAGCGGGACCAAGAGAACGAGTAAGCTTATCTTTAACAGTGCTGACCTGCTGCGGAACATCGATCATCAACTGTGCTGCGGCATCAGATATAACAGGCGCGTCTGTTGCAGCACCGATTACTTCTTTATCTTCTTCTGTTATCTCCTCACCTTTTTCCACCTTTTCCTGAATATCAGCAAGGCGTTCGTTCCACTCAAGCGCGGCAGAAAGCGCAGCGCCCTTTGCAACAGCAAGGTTAGGCTGTTCAACACGTACCTTCCCGGGGAAGAGTGCCTCGACAGCGTTTTTGATCATAGGCATCAATGTGGAGCCGCCAACGAGAAGAACCACATCAACGTTGTCCGGCGTGAAATTGACGTCGGAGAGAAGTTGATGAACAAAGTCCATTGTCTGTTGAACGAGATCCTGAGTAAGCTCTTCATATTCCTGACGGGTCAATTCGATTCTGGTGCGATCACCATCATATTTGATGGTATAGCTTTTCTTTTCCAATGTGGAAAGGTCTTTCTTTGCCTGTTCAACCTGAGCTCTGATTGTGGCTCTGAGCTCATCGTCCATGTCGGAAACCTCGGTTCCGTTCTCAAAGGCGTATTTTTGGCACATATAGTCAAACATACGCGCATCCCAGTCAATGCCTCCGAGACGGTCATTACCGCCAGTCTTGATGACATCAATGAGAGCTTTCCCGCTGTCATCAACGCTGAAGTCAAACAGAGTGATGTCGAAAGTTCCGCCGCCAAGGTCATACACCATGATTTTGCGGTTTTCTTTGAATTCACGAACGCAGTAATTCAGCGCCGCAGCAGTAGGCTCATGAACAATATTCAGGACGTTCAAGCCAGCGATGATACCGGCCTGCCTTGTGGCGGCTTTTTCTTCATTTCCAAAGTATGCCGGACAGGTAATAACAACATTCTTTACATCGTGCCCCTGCGCATCTGCATATGCCTTCATTCTCTTAAGGATCAAGGAGGAAATGGTGATGGGATCATATTTTACGCCGTCAAACTCATATGTGGGTGCATCGGGTTTGCCAATGTATCGCTTAACGAATTCAACAACTCTTTCCGGCTCGATATCCTTCTGGTTTTTTGCAACTTCTCCCACAACAGGATCTGCCCCGTCTTGGAAATAGACAGCAGAAGCGAGAAGATCGCTACCTTCATCCTGATTTGTGATAACCTCCGGCATTCCATTGTCATCGAGCGTAGAGATGACGGAATAGGTGGTTCCCAAGTCGATTCCGTAAACTTTCGCCATTTTGCTTTTCCTCCTTATTCTGTGACCGGAATATCGCCGGTCTCGATGATTTGATTTTCTTCTGCTTCTTCAACTGGTACAACCGCCTCATAGATGTAGATATCCACTACTTCTTTTATGACAGTACGGTTTCCAATATAGAAGCCCGAGTTATAGGACTTCGCAACTGTGTCGTGCTTTGCAGGATCATCGGTCGGAATCCGACCAAGGATCTGGCAATGCCGAGGATTCCTTTTTTCACCCTGTTCACTTCGCAGCTTTGTCATGCCATAAACGCCAAGCAAATCTTCAATGTCCATAAGCATGTATCGGATGCTCTTCTTTGCCTTTGGCTCAGCAACCTCATCCGCGAGAGTTTCGTTGTTACCGTATATTCTGGCAATTGCCGCAAGAATATCATCATAGGCTCTGCCTTTGTCAATTTTACGATACTGCTCAAGTTCATCCTGCATTGCTTTCAATCGACCGGCGAACTCTGAATGGTACAGCTTATGCATCTCTCTAACTTCAGAGAAAAGGCGTTGTTCGGTTCCAGCTATGCTCTCAAGTCTTCCTTCAATCTGCTTCAAGAGGTCCTCGTCAACAGGGGGTAGATCCGCTTGCGCTGACGAAGGAGGAGTATCTGATGAAGGCGATTCTTTCGGCGTGTTGCTCTCAGCAGGTGTTTGCATATCTCCCTGATTGAGCTCAGCCTCTGGAACCTCTGCATCTTCAGTATCAGAAGCAGAGTCGGGAAAAGCTGCATCAGTCGGTTTCTCTTCCGGAGATATGGAATCTCCAACCTTTTTTTCGTCTTCCAATGATTTTTCCTCCATTCCTATTTAAGAATCTTTTACTTCCGCTATTAATATCCCATCGATACTGTGGATGCATGCCAACCCATCCGCCAGTTTTCCAAGGGTCTCTGCTCTGATACGAGGTTCGTCAGCTTCATCAACAGATAAGCCTCGGGAATTGCTCGTATTCATAAAAGCGTTGTTCTGCGCAATGTTATATCTGATCCGAATCTTTCTGTATTTTCCGAGA
Source organism: Oscillospiraceae bacterium (assembly GCA_030523195.1). Lineage (GTDB taxonomy): Bacteria > Bacillota > Clostridia > Oscillospirales > Ruminococcaceae > Ruminococcus_C. Next base: position 3,147 of record JAUNJC010000027.1, on the reverse strand, counting down.
TGATCTGACCACTTCTGGCAAGTCGTACCAGAAGCATGCCGAAATAGTACGGTTGTGTTCACATTCCCGGTAATCTCTGAAAACAGATCATCTCCGCGTTGCCCGCCGCCGAAAAGTGAAGAAATAAAATCCTGACTGCTGATCGCGTATGGATGCCCTCGCAGAAGATCGCTGATCTTTTCGTGTCTCGAAATTGGAATGTTGTCTAGGAGTACTGCAAATTCTTTTCCCTGTCCTTGAAGCAACAACAAATGGTTAAGCACCAACGTTACTAACAGTTCGTTTCCAGAACTGCCGACGTCTATGGCAACAACACCTTTTTGGTTAAGCATCCTCTTTATGTTTGAAAAATTAGAAAGTGGTTTGCCGTATATCGCCTCGGACTGCCGATTCAACCTGTTAAGAAAAATCCTCACCGCATCCGTATCTGATGAGCCGGCCATACAGTAGTGATTGATTTCGTCATACTCATCATCGCTTAGTAGACCGCCTTTTTGCATTGCGTCGATTTTACTCTTCAATGTAATCAACGGAAAAGCCGCAAGATTATGAAGCGTAATCTTACCATCTGTGAGCAGAAGAACTTCAATCAGGGCGCGTAACAGCGACTCAGCAGCTGGAGTGGCTGTATCACTCGGCATGGTTTCATACAAAAGGAATGCAATATCATCAACAGGCATACCGCGAAACACATCATAAAAGAAGCCCTTCCTGGAGACAAATTCAACGGCTCTGCTGTGATTCTGTATCATATGTTCAAGATCCGCATTACCTGTGTGTAATGCAATTACAGGAATATTTTCTGTTTGAGCCTTGTGAACGAATGGTATTAACGCACAAACCCTCTCTTTGCTTTGCCCACCGGACACAATGACGCTACCGGGTGTATTCGTTTCTCCCCAGATATAATCCAAAGCAGCAGTGCCGCTCTGTGATTGATAATCATATACATCATTGTCATCCGGTTCACCGGAAGTTAGTAAGAGTTGCTGTTTGCTTATGCCGGGTAATATGGCAACGGCTCGATTTTGAAAGTTTGCATCGGAGGCATGTTTATATAATGCACGTATTTCTTTTTTTGTCCGTGCATTCTGGAGAGCGGTATAGATCATGTTTCCGGTCCACATCGATGCGGATGCCGTTCCCCTTGCAACACCGCTCATGATTCCCATGGTAGTACCAAACAGTCCCACGAATGTTCACCTCCTACTTGAAAATATCAAACTTGAACCGGAAGGGATTAACAGATGGCAGACTAACAACTGCCTCACCCACAGACAGTGCCGTTAAATCCCAGTCCTCAACCACATATCCTTCGCGTTTTTCATAATGGTTGCTTCCGTTAGCTTCCGGGAAGGATTCAAGTATCATGTTCTTTCCCATTAACTGGCAGACGTACTCTCTCGTTGTATAATCATTTTGGTGGAATGCAAATACAGAAGAAAAACCGGAAACTGCATTTTTTGCCTTGGTTTCATTGCTATAATTTGCATTTAACTGGTCTATACTTTGAAGTCCAGCAAGAATCTTCACTCCGAGGCTGCGCCCGAAATTGATGCCATCCTCTAAATGCCTCAGATTGGGAAGGAGCTTTAATTCATCTACAATCAAATACACATTTCCCTGTGACGCAGTCCGACCGAGTGCTTCTTTCAAAGCGAGATCAAAGAGCAATGTATATATTGGGGAAAGGACATCACCAATGGAAAGATCATACTCAATAAACGCAATCTTTCCGCCCTTTTGGCGAATGAACTTTCTCATGGAAAAATCGCCGGCATCTGCAAAGACGCCAGTAAGTACGTCTCTTGTAACGGAATACATTTCTGACAGGACGCCTTGCGCCTGAGTACCAGACTTTCCTCCAATGTATGAGGCTACCGAGGCGAGGTCGGGATGCTTCTCAAGCAATCCACGAAGGGTTTCAACAGAAGAAGAGTCTATATACTGTTTCAAATCCTCATTATTTGGAACTACCCCGCTTTTTATAAGGGCAATAATGATTGATGCCAGTAAATCTCGTGCTGCAATCGGAAAGAAGGGGTTGCTGCTGTTTCTTTCAACCAGATCTGCAAATAAAGACTTACATATCTCCTGCGTATTCTGGAACACCGAAACCGGATCTTTCCCATCTGCAATAACTTCTTCGTATATGCTCCAGCGCTCGGACATCCTTCTGTACTGCACAGAATTTCCGATTACAACATCACCCTTCGAATAGAATCTGCTGTAAAAGTCCCCTTTGCTGTCAAAAATAAGAACGACATCGTTAGGCGTCAGTCTCGCTTTAATCTGCCGCACCATGTGATAAAAGAGATTGGTTTTACCGCATCCGGTTCCGCCGACGAGGAGAATATGCTTACTCAGCATCTCTTCCGTGAGGCCAAAAGATGTTTTATTTCCTCGAAATTCTCCGGGGACATGAATTACGGCCTTTGGCATATCAGGCGGAGGGGTATTGTTTTCCAATAACCCACCATATACTACTTCATGGCTTATTGGCATTCTTTCTCTCCTTTCTCCAGACGACGACCTTTATTTTGTGACTGTCACATGTCCATTTCTTCCTCATTTTCTTGACGAATATTTGATTCTATCTCTTTTGTTTCTTGCGATTGTTCGAGGCTAGTCCGGGCTTCCTCATGGTTAAACTGTTTTTGCGCGTTCTGCTTAGCAAATAGTTCTCCTCGCAATTCTTTAAGCGTTTGCTTTGTAATCTTAGGCCTATTCATATCTCGCCGTCACTTTCATTACCCAGTAGCTAAAGATTTATTAATTGAGGAATCTAATTCATCATTAAAACGCAATAATAAGTCAATAGGGTATATTCGTAGTTCTCTTATCATTTCCGACGTCTCTTTTACTGAGTCAAAAACAAAAATTAGCGCCAAAAAAACAGGCCATGTCATTTCTCTTTTCCCTGTCTCTAATGAATAATAAGTTTGTCTGGAGACACCGATAATGTTTGCTAGTTCTTCTTGTGTGATACCGATTCTTGCACGTAAGGCAGCAAGGTTCTCGACCAGTATTTCAATACTGGCAGTTTTATAGTCATTTGTAATTAAGTATTTTTCTTGCACCATTATGTGAGGCTCCTATTACTATATATTTGGACAAGGAAGCCGGGCAGCCAGTCCGGCTTCCTTT
>JAUNJC010000026.1 GCA_030523195.1 Oscillospiraceae bacterium | reverse complement strand
TACATCGAGGCGTTATTAAAACGTTTTTTGTTACTATGTTAGCATATATATGGTCGCTTTCTATTAATGCATTTTTTAACGTATTTATCAGCAGTATTGCAGATTTTAACCTTGTTGCACTTTATACAGAACAGAATGTCGAACGATTTGTATTTATCCTATCTGTTCAGCTTTTCGTAACCTATATTTATCGTCTGATGCTAAAAATTTTTAAAAAGAATGAAATTCGTTTGCAGGCACGAGAATGGCTGCTGATTTTAATTGTATTTCTGCTGTCTTTTTGTATTATTTTGATGATCCATGCAGTACAATTAAATTGTCATTTTTCTGTTAAGTATCATAATCTTTTGTTTCTTTCCAGTTTTGGGCTGATCTTAATTAATGTGGTATGCTATTATATGATTATTGAGTTAAGCAAAGCGAATGCAATGAAAATGGAACATGAGTTACTTTTGATGGAATCGAATTATAGGAAGCAATATGCAGAGAATGTGAAAAATCAATATGAAGAAATTCGTCGGATTCAACATGATATGAAACACAGCTATTATGTGATTCAGCAATTGGTTGTGGAAAAACGTTATGAGGAACTTCAGCAGTATTTGCCGCAAATGAGCGAGCAGATCTGTTTTACAGAGTCTACGGTTACAACCAATCACACAATTATTAATGCGATTTTGAATCTGAAATTGAGTACGGCAAAAAACAAGGCATTAAGATCCTTTGTAATACTGTAAAAGATTTTCATATTGAAAAAATTGAAGAGATTGATTTATGTCATTTGCTTGGAAATCTATTGGATAATGCCATCGAAGCAGCCACACAATGTCCGTTGGGAAAGACAAAATATATGGAAATCTCCATTACAGAGCGAAATCAATTTCTTTTTATTATTGTGAAAAATTCTTATAATCAGGAGAAACTACAGCCGGATTTATCGACCAGTAAAGAAAATAAGTTAGAGCATGGATTTGGTGTGAAAACGATGAAACGAATTGCAACAAAATACAATGGACATGTGGATTTTTATCTTGAGGAAGGTCTCTTTTGCTGTAGAGTTACGCTTCAAATTAAATAATGTTTTTATTGAGAAAAGTGGTGTATGGTATGCGTTGTCTTTATTTTTGCAGAACTTCCCTAAATGATGAAAAGCGTCCCTATTTTCTTGACAATTTCTACGGACATGCTATAATATAAGCAGGATGTGACAAGGATGATTGATAGATTTTCAAAGTGGGTAACAGCATTTTTGATTCGGGAAAGAAGCATTTCGGAAGAAAATGCAGAAATTTATCAATATGGTGTGGAAATTACTCTTTCCTCTATTTTCAATATTGTTTTAATTATGCTTGTGAGCATTTTTGCGAAAAGCATCCTTTCAGGAATGATTTTCCTAATACTATTTATTACATTGCGTCAATTTTCAGGAGGATATCACGCTACAACATATTTTCGATGTAATATCATTTTTTTATTGACCTATATTTTTGTACTGCTTATGAGCAGATATGTTGTGATTTCTTTTTGGGCAAATAGTGTTTTTGTTTTATTGGGCATAATCGTTTTGCTGTTGTTTGCACCAGTTCCAAATGTGCATAAACCACTTACAGGGGACGCTTGCAAAAAACATAAAAGAAATGCGATTATCATTTATGTTTTATTTTCATTGATAGAATTATTGTTATTTGAAGTGGTTTCTTATTACAGTCGGGTCTTATTTTTTACACTTATGGCAATTATGATGTTAATCATTTTTGAGATATTTATGCAAAGGAGTGGATTGCATGAAAGCACAGAAAATAGTTGCTAATGCAACAGCAAAAGTAGCAAAGGTAATGGCAATGAAGGCTTGCGGTGCAGCCTCTATGTGGGGTGCTTATCAGCCGAAAGAACCAAAGGCTTTGAAGAATCTTAAGAAGTAAGCAGGAAACCGTAATTCTACGAAAAATCTGATCGTTTTCCCTAAAAACTAATCGTGTATGGATTATTTGATTCGGTGAGTAAGGGAGAACAATTGGATTTAAAACAAAAGACATATATTCAAAAAATATCTGATAAATAAGAATGTACCGTGGTTATATTAGATAACCAAAATCATAAGATAAGCTGGCTCCCTCAATCTTTTACGGCGTAACGTGCGTTTTTCAAACGAATGTTATGCCGTATTTTTTATATGTAATGATATCTGTTAATTTTCACAAAAAATGAATCCGTTGTGAAATATGTACTTGATTTTTCAGCGAAAAAAGCGTATAATATAGAAAAATACAAGAAAAATAAGATTGATAGGGGAATACACATGAAACAGCATCATAATGTTTTAATTTTGTCTGTTACAGCGGGTAATGGACATAATTCCGCAGCAGCAGCATTGAAGGAACAATTTGACCGGATGGGAATTGCATGCCATATTATGGATCTCTTTCAGTACCTTTCTCCTATTGCGGCGAAATTGATTTCAGATGGGTATGATCAATTAACCAAACGATTTCGCTTGGTTTGGAAAATTGGATATGGTGTGGCATTGCATGATACGACTTTTAAGATTCCACCTCGATTGATTGCCAGTCCATCAAATTTACAAAGCATGGAACAATATTTGCAGGATCAGGATATTACCCATGTGGTTTTTACGCATCCATTTGCAGGTGTGCTTTTGCAAACTTTGAAGCACTATCAGGCAATTGCACTTCCGACATTCGGTATTTTGACGGATTTTACGATTCATCCATACTGGTGTGACTGTACTGCCAATGATTATTTTATTCTTCCTCACGCAGGGTTAATTTCGGCAGCAGAGAAAATAGGGTTTCGGACGAAGCAGTTAAAAGATTTTGGAATACCGGTTTCTACTGCATTTGCAGAGCATCCAGAAAAAGTAACTGTACGAAAGCGTTTGAATATGCCCACACATTTGCCAACTATATTAGTAATGGGTGGTGGTGTTGGTTATGGAAATTTGGTAAAGACAGTTCAAGAAATTGATCAGTATGCACAATCCCCTGTGCAGATTATTGTGGTTTGTGGTAGAAATGTGGAAAGCCGAAAGGAATTATTACAGCTACAGGCATCCGGCAGCTTTTCGCATGTTGTACACATTTATGGTTTCACACATCAGGTGCCGCTTTTAATGGCAGCATCCGATTGCATTATTACTAAGCCGGGCGGCATTACGATGTCGGAGGCATTGGCTGCTTCTTTGCCGATTGTTGTTAGCAAACCCATTCCGGGACAGGAAGAAAAAAATGTAAATTTTTTGATGCAGTATGATGTCATTTGTGTGCCGGAGAAGTATCGCTTTTCAGGTGCTTGTGCAGCAAATTTAGTATTTGATACAGCACGGTTACAGCAGTTAGTTCAACATGCTTCTCAGATTGCAAAGCCATATGCGGCAAGGGATATTTGTGAATTTGTACAGCAGTGTGAATAAAAGCGGATTCTGCAAAATTTTAAAAATACATGGGTTTTGCATCTTTCATTGCAGAAAAATAGAAATTTTTATTTTTGATGAAATTGAATAAAATCAGCAAAACCTATTGACATTTTTTCAGTCGATATGCTATAATGTAGGTAAACATCTTGTAAAGTGTTATGTATAATACAGAGCAGGATGGAAATACAATCTGAAAGAGAAATGCCGTATTGTACGGTAACGTTGCATTCAGATTTAAGGAGGAAACGCACTATGAAAATGACAATTACTGCAAAAAAAATGCAAATCCCGCAAAACTTTACAGAGTACGCTGAAAAGCGGCTGAATTCCAAGTTGGACAAGTTCTTTGGTGAAGAGGCAGACGCAAAAATTACAATGGCAACGCACAAAAATCTGATCGTAATAGAATTGACAGTCGATTATAATAATATGATTTACCGTGCAGAGCAGTCTGCTGTGGACAAAGAAGATGCACTGGATGCTGCCATTGATAAAATCATCCGGCAGATTCGGCGGAATAAAACCCGTGTGGAAAAGAAACTGAAGGAATCCGCTTTTCAGGATGTTTACGAGGACATTGTGACAGAATCGGATTATGAAGTCATTCGGCACAAGAAATTTGTAATGCATCCAATGGATGTGGAAGAAGCCATTCTACAGATGAATCTGTTGGGGCATACATTCTTTATGTTCCTGAATGCCAATACCGGTGAAACCAATGTGGTTTATAAGCGTGCAGATGGCAAGTATGCTGTTCTGGAGCCGGTTGTAGAATAAAAAGTTTTAAGAGAGATAAGGCTGTATGGGGGACTTCGCTGTAAAAAACGGAGTCCCTTTGCTTATTGGGTTGGAGAAAACGGAGAAAGGAACGAAATGCCATATGCAAGTGGAAACTGCGATTCAACAGCGAAAATTGGATGTCGATGTCTTGCATCAATTACTCCTTCATGACCAATGGGATGCGATTTTGCAGCAAACTGCTGACAAGGTGAGGCGGCAGATTTATGGGGATGCCGTCTATCTTCGAGGGTTAATTGAATACACGAATATCTGTAAAAATAATTGTTACTACTGTGGCATCCGCTGTGGGAATCAACAGACAAGTCGCTATCGGTTGAATAAAGCGGAGATTCTTTCTTGTTGTACTGAGGGATATGCACTGGGATTCCGAACATTTGTATTGCAGGGTGGAGAAGACCCTGCTTCTACCGATGCATGGGTCTGTTCCGTGGTTTCTGCGATTCGAGAGCGATTCCCAGACTGTGCCGTGACACTTTCCATTGGCGAGAAAAAGCGGGAAAGCTATCAGGCATATTACCGTGCTGGTGCAGCTCGTTATTTGTTGCGGCATGAAACTGCCAATCCGGCACATTATCGGTATTTGCATCCAGCTTCCATGTCATTGGAGAATCGAAAACGCTGTTTGTACGATCTGAAAGAAATCGGTTATCAAGTTGGTTCTGGTTTTATGGTTGGTTCTCCGGGACAGACGGTTTCCAATTTGTTAGAAGATTTACAGTTTTTACAAGAATTACAGCCGGATATGATCGGCATTGGTCCGTATATTGTACAAAAGGATACACCGTTTGCAGGTTATCCGAATGGCAGCTTGCAGATGACGCTGCGGCTATTGTCCATTTTGCGGCTGCTTTTTCCTTATGCATTGATTCCAGCGACTACGGCATTGGGCACAATTCATCCGCAGGGACGGGAATTGGGATTGCAGGCGGGTGCAAATGTTGTAATGCCCAACCTGTCACCGGTTCGGGTGCGGACACTTTATACTTTGTACGATGATAAAATCTGTACCGGAGAAGAAGCAGCACAATGTCGGCATTGTTTGGAACAACGTGTACAAGCAGCAGGTTATCGGATTGTGACGGATATCGGACATGTCAAACGAGAAACATAGCATTTACTTGGAACAATTTGGGCATTCTTTTTGGAAGTAGCCAAAGAATGGATGATATTATAGAAAGTAAAGAAAAATATGGTATTTAGATGGTGTTCAATATGAGATATAAATGGATATACGACCATGCAGTACTGGGAAAATTTTTGATTCTCAGCAATGGAAAACAAATTACAGATATTTTAATAGAGACAGCAGAAGAATTGTCATTGGATTCGGAAGATGGTCGTAATCAAACGGTTTTGCAAGTGGCTTCCGCATGGCTGGATGCTTATTTTGCTGGGCAGCGACCCAATCCACTTGTTTTGCCGCTTTGTCCAAAAGGAACTGCATTTCAACAGAACGTGTGGAAACGGCTGCTTCAGATTCCATATGGAGAAACGATTTCTTATGGACAGCTTGCAGCAGAATTGGCAGTACAGATGGGAAAACAACGTATGTCCGCACAGGCAATTGGTGGTGCGGTTGGTCGAAATCCCATTTCGATTGTGATTCCTTGTCATCGTGTGATTGGAGCAAATGGCAGTCTGGTGGGATATGCGTCTGGTTTAGAGCGAAAACGCTGGTTGCTGCAACATGAAACAGGAAGAGAATGGAAAATTTAAAGAGCATCGTTCGGCAAACTGTCGGACGGTGTTTTTTCTGCACATTTTTCATTTGGCCGCATATAATATAGCATCTATAACATACTGTGACAGAAGGGGGGCGGCGTTATATGACAACTCTGTTCGGCATTGCCATTCTGGTTGCGATTCTGGCACTGATTGAAGCAATTTGCGTTTGCACCAGAAGAAAACTGTATCCGCAGAAAAAACCAGCTGCCTGTTATTTGTTATTGCCCATATTGGAGCTTCAACCGGATTGGCAGGCAGAATTGAATCATCTGTTTTCAGACTTGCAATGGCAGGAATCCCTACAAACAACAAGGATTTATCTGTTACTTCCAGAAGAGGAAACAGAACAATCTATAGAAATTCGACAGTATTGCAGGATGCATTCTCGATTTCAATGCGGAACCTTTTCGGAACTGGAGAAAATTTTGCTGGATGCTCGTTTTCCGTCGAAAAATGATTGCATTTTGTCAAAAGAAATAGTATAATAAAAAGGAAACCAATGAAACGGGAAAGGAGAGATGCAGTTGGAACAAGCAACGCTGCATATAGAGGGTGCAGTGGAACACGTTTTGTACCGCAATGAAAACAATGGATATACGGTTCTGGATTTGGATGCAGGCGGTACATTGGTTACTGTGGTTGGAGAACTGGGTGATGTCGAAGAAGGGGAACAGTTAGCATTGGACGGGGAGTATGTTAATCATGTTCGTTTTGGGGTACAGTTTCAGGCACAGTATGTGGAACGAAAACTGCCGGCAGACGCTGTGAATATTCAGCGGTATCTCTCCTCTGGTGTCATCAAAGGAATTGGTGCTTCTCTTGCCAAAAAAATTGTAACAGCATTTGGAAACCAAACGTTGGAGATTATGGAAAAGGAGCCGACTAGACTGCTGGAAATTCGTGGGATCTCTCCAAAAAAATGTGAAACCATTGCACAGGAAGTCCAGCAGATTTTTGCATTGCGAAGGTTGATGCTGTTTCTGGCACAATATGGGATTCGTTCCCGTTATGCTATGCGGATTTATCAGCGGTATGGAAGCGGTGCACAGGAATTGATTTGTGCGAATCCCTATCTTTTGTGTGGTGTCGGCGTAGAATTGCCGTTTGAGAAGGCGGAAGTACTTGCAAATGCGATGCAAATACCAAAGACTGCTGTACAGCGGATTGTTGCTGGAACCAGATATATTCTAGAACATAATGCACATAATGGGTATACTTGTTTGCCGCTGGATCGTTTGCTGCCAAAAGTTTGCGAATATTTACAGGTGACAGAGGAAGATTTTATAGCAGCTTATGAAGCAGCACAAAAAGAGGATTGGCTGGTTGCCTATCAGAAAGGGGAACGGTCATTTGTCTATTTACCGGAGTATTATCGAGCAGAACGGTATATTGCTGACCGTATCTGCGTTTTACGAGACTTTACAGCACCGGAAGACAACGAAGCCTATCGCAGTATGATTGCCAAGGAAGAGGCAGAACAGGGCATTCAGTATGCAGATATGCAGCGGCAGGCGATTTTGTCAGCCTTGTCCAGAGGGCTGCTGATTCTGACTGGCGGTCCCGGAACAGGGAAAACCACAACATTAAATGGCATGATTTCTCTCTATGAGAAACAGGGTTATCAAGTGATGATTGCCGCTCCAACTGGACGGGCAGCACAGCGAATTTCTGACCTGACAGGCTATGAAGCCAAAACCATTCACCGATTATTGGAAGTCGAATTTGATATGGCAGGTATGACAAAATTCCGGCACAATGAGACCAATCCCTTGTCCTGTGATGTGATTGTTATTGATGAGATGTCGATGGTAGATGTGATGCTGTTTGAGAGTTTGCTGCGCGCATTGCGTTTAAGCTGCAAAGTGATTATGGTAGGAGATAGTGACCAGCTGCCTTCTGTCGGAGCAGGCAATGTGTTGAAAGATTTGATTGACAGCGGACAAGTTCCAGTAGTTGCTTTGACACATATTTTCCGGCAGGCACAACAAAGCTGTATTGTGACGAATGCACATCAGATTATTACAGGGAATTATCCGGATTTGCAGCAAAAACAGGCGGATTTTTTCTTTTTTCAGCGGCTGCAAACAGAGGATGCCACACAGCTCATTCTGGACTTGGTGAAAACACGGCTGCCAAATGCGTATCATTATCATCCAATGGAAGATATTCAGGTGATTACGCCATCCCGAAAGGGATTGCTGGGTGTGATTGAGTTAAATCGCCGTCTACAGGCGGTTTTAAATCCGCCGGCAGCTGGAAAGCAGGAATGCAAATCAGTTCTCTATACCTTTCGGGAAGGGGACAAGGTGATGCAGATTCGTAACAATTACGATATGGAATGGCACAAAGATGGGGAAGCAGGAGCCGGTATTTTTAATGGTGATATTGGAACGATTCTCACGCTGCAACCCAAAACAGGTGAGGCAGTTGTCTGCTTTGACGGTCGGTGTGCTGTTTATACATTTGATCAGATGGAACAGTTGGAACTTGCTTATGCGATTACTGTGCATAAGAGTCAAGGCTGTGAATTTGAAGCAGTTATTATTCCGCTGTTGGGCGGATTTGAAAAATTATATTATCGGAATTTGCTTTATACAGCAGTAACTCGTTCTAAAAAACTTTTGATTCTTATCGGGTCACAGAAAAAAATTTATCAAATGGTGGATAACAATCGGCGGTGTCATCGTTACACCTGTCTAAAGCATATGATGACAGAGGGGGCTTCTCATGCGGCAGATACCAAAACCGCTGCGGAACAGTTACCGCTTTCTGATTGATCTTTTGTTTCCAAATCGCTGTCCCTGTTGTGGGAGGATGATTGCATGGGACGAGCTGATTTGTGAGACCTGCTGCATGGAAACAATGCTGGAGGAATCTGCTTTGTGCAGCGGATGTGGAAAGACATTTGCAAACTGCATGTGCAAAGAGGGAATGCGGTTTGATGGGGCAACGGCTGCCTGTCGTTATGAAGGACGGGCAAGGCAAGGGGTGCTTTCCTTAAAAGAAGCAGAAAATCTTAATTTCGCATGGTATAGCGGTAGGATATTAGGTGAACATATCTTACAGAAAGAAGATTGGATGATGGCAGATGCGATTGTGCCAGTGCCAATGCAGCGGTATCAGCGAATCCTGCGAGGACAAAATCCGGCAAAACGCATTGCAGATGCCATTTCTGAAGTGACAAACATACCAGTACGTACGGATTTGCTTTGGAAAAAACCGGGAGGTGTGCCGCAGCATACGTTAAATGCTGTACAACGGCAGCAGAATGTCTTGCAATTTGCAGTGGAAGAGATTCGGTTGGATGGCTATATTCTGATACTTTGTGATGATGTATTGACAACGGGCAGTACTGCGAACCGCTGTGCAGAATTGCTGAAGCAGTGTGGTGCTGAAAAAGTGTTCGTTGCAGCGGCAACAACAACGGAAAAAATATAAAACATAGTGATAGAAAAAGAAAGAGGGAGACCATTTATGGCAACAACAGACATCGGGATTGATTTGGGTACGGCAAATACGGTGATTACGCTGGGAAAACGAGGTGTTGTATTACGAGAACCCTCTGCGATTGCCTATCATTTGCGAACAAAAGAGGTTTTGGCAGTGGGGACGGCAGCCTATGAAATGATTGGAAAGACACCGGACTATATTACCGTTGTTCGACCGCTTTCTAATGGTGTCATTTCAGATGATCGGATGGCACAATATATGATACGGGATTTTATTTTGCGTGTCACAGGAAAACGATTGATTAAGCCAAGGATTATCATCTGTGTGCCGTCTTTTATTACAGATGTGGAAAAACGTGCTGTGGTAGAAGCTGCCATGAGTGCCGGTTCCAGAAAGGCATATCTGATTGATGAGCCAATTGCGGCTTTAATTGGAGCAGGCATCAATATTGGAAAAGCAAGAGGCAATATGATTGTGGACATTGGCGGCGGAACAACGGATGTCGCCATTGTTTCGATGAATGGGATTGTAACTTCTCATTCTATTAAGGTTGCCGGCAACACGCTGGATCAGGCGATCATTCGTTATGTACAGACAAAATACAAGCTGTTGATCGGAGAACGTATGGCAGAACGGGCAAAAATTCAGCTTACCAATTTATTTGATCCACGGGAAGATGTGACCATGTATATTAAGGGACGAAATTTGGTGAGTGGTATGCCAGAGCAGGTAGAAATCAGTGAGACAGAAATTTTTGCAGCGATTGAGGATGAGATATCCGATATCATTGAGGCAATTAAAACTGTTTTAGAGGAAACACCGCCTGAGTTAGTTGGAGATATTTATGAAAATGGTGTTCTGATGGCAGGCGGCGGAGCGATGTTGGGCGGTCTGCGAAAATTGATTGAACATACCTTGAAAGTTAAGTGCGTCGTAGCAAAGGATGCTTTGAATTGTGTGGCAAAGGGAACTGCCATTGCCTTTAAGAACGTTGACAATCTGTTGGACGGGTTCGAGAATATTGCCATTTATCAGTATCAGTCTTAAAGAGATAGAGAGGATGGTTGTATGGCAAAATCGAAAACAGTTTTTCGCTGTCAGCAGTGTGGCTTTGAGAGTGTGAAGTGGAATGGAAAATGTCCTTCCTGCGGTACATGGAATAGTTTGATAGAAGAAACGGTACAGCCTACCGCATCTGGTAACGTTTCTGCCAGAAAAAAAACGGATTTGTCAGATTTTATTCAGGCATTAGAGGCAGTTAGTACAAAGGAAGATATTCGATATCATACTGGTATTGGGGAGTTGGATCGGGTATTGGGCGGCGGTCTGGTCAAGGGCTCCATTGTGCTGCTGGGCGGAGAACCAGGCATTGGAAAAAGTACGCTTCTTTTGCAAATCTGTGAATTTTTAGGAGCGTCGCATTCCGTGCTCTATGTTTCTGGTGAGGAATCCACGAAGCAAATCAAATTGCGTGCAGAACGGCTGCACGTGACAACAGAGAGTCTCTATTTGCTGGCAAACAATGATGCACAGAGTATTTGTGATACCATTGCAGCCTGTGAACCGGAGATTGTCATTATTGACTCCATTCAGACGATGCAGCTGCCAGAGCTTTCTTCCAGTCCGGGCAGCCTGACACAAGTGCGGGAGTGTACCAATCTCTTTATGCATACAGCAAAACAATATGAAATTCCGATTTTTATTGTGGGACATGTCAATAAAGATGGGGCAATTGCAGGACCAAAGGTCATGGAACATATTGTGGATACAGTGTTGTATTTTGAGGGGGATCGAAAATATTCTTATCGGATTTTACGGGCAGTTAAAAATCGCTTTGGTTCTACCAATGAGATCGGTGTATTTGAAATGTTGGAACAGGGGCTGCAAGAGGTGTTAAATCCGTCTGCAATGCTGTTAGAGGACAGACCGATCAATGTCTCTGGAACATGTGTTACTTGTGTGATGGAGGGTTCTAGACCCATTCTGGCAGAGGTACAGGTTTTGGTGACAAAAAGCAGTTTGCCCAGTCCAAGGCGTATGGCGAATGGATTTGACTTTAATCGAGTTGCAATTATTCTTGCAATTTTGGAGAAACGCTGTGGTTTATTTTATGGTACACTGGATGTTTATTTGAATGTGGTTGGTGGATTTCGATTAGATGAACCGTCTGGTGATTTGGCAGTGGCACTCTGTCTTTATTCTTCTCTGCGAGATAAGGCAATTGATGAACATGTGGCAGCGTTTGGAGAACTGGGGTTGGGGGGAGAAGTACGCAGTATCTCCAACTTGACACAGCGAATTCGGGAAGCAGAGCGAATGGGTTTTACTACGTGTATCATTCCCAGACAATCCATGCGTGCGTTAACGGATTTTTCCTTTCAGATTCAATTGATTGGCGTCCGTACCCTGAAAGAAGCGTTTGATTTTTTAGAAAAATGAGATATCGTGCAATCTGCACAAGGACAGACAGTGTCTTGTTTTGAGATGCTGTCTGTTTTTTTGTCTTTCTACATAGATTCTATTGGAAATGCAATTTCCAATGAAAAAAAGACACCGGATTTTGACAGAGAATACACCGTCCTTTCCTTTATAATAATGAATGATTCCGTTGTGTTCGTAAATTGAAAAGAAGAAAGGACGTATCGCTATGCAACATCTACACGCCGTCAGACAGAATGCTTTCCCCAAAGTTCTGTGGGAAGCCGGTATTGCTTTTCTCTCCGGATTGGTTTTTTCTGGTGCAGAAATTGGAAGTTTACCGTCACCATTGCCAATTGCCATTGCTGGATGTCTTTCCAGTACCGGAGCGGTTGCTGTATTAATGGGAACGATGCTGCGATATTTTATGAGTAATCTATTTTTAGAACGATTACCATTGCTTTGTGCCTTGCTGCTGGTGACCTGTAGTCGCTTGTTTTTACGTAGCCATACCTCTGCCATTTTTCTTTCGCTTTGCACTGGTGTTTGTACCTTGTTGAGTGGTGTTTTGCTTTCATTTCTTCAGCAGAAGAGCGGACAGGATGTCTTATTGTATATGATGACAGCTTGCTTAGCAGGTACAACGTCATGGTTTTTACATACAGTTCTTTCAGGATTGCAAAATCAACAGAAAATTCAGTTGAAATCTGCGACCGGCTGTGCAGCTGCCATTGTGTATATTCTCTGTATTTCGGCACTGACATCTTTTGATTATCCGTTTATGAATGTGGGGCGAATTCTGGGCATTGCGGTTACATTGTTGGGAGCACGGCGATTTCGCTATATGGGAGGTGTCATTTGCGGTGCATTGACTGCTTGCGGTACGATGCTTTGTGCTGGAGAATTGGGGATGCCCCTGCTTTTTTTACCGATTACTGGATTGCTGGCAGGATATTTGGTGGATCGTGGAATTGGTTTGATGACGGTGCTGTTTTTTCTTATCAATGCATTGGCACAGTTGACGGTTAGTCTGCAAGTGATTACATTTTCCTCGATTGGAGATTTATTTTTGGGTTGTATTGCCTTTTTGCTGCTGAATAATATCTGTTTTGATCGTTGGCTGATCACTGCCAACAGCAGTTATGACAGTACCATGCAGACTATCTCTACACGGTTACAGTTTATGTCGGAAGCCATTCACAGTGTGCGGGAAGATACGGGAGAAATTGCGGCTTTGCTGCAAAAACAAAAACCAGAGCCAGTGAAGGAAACTGTTTGTGAGAGAGTGTGTGCCACTTGTCGGGAACAGCATGATTGCTGGGAATTGCAGCATGGAAGAACAGATGCTGCCTTTTCAGATATGGCAAGGCAGCCCGTTTCTACTTTGCCGGAAGTGCCGGAGAGTCTTTCTAATTGTCCGAATGCAGAACGTTTGCAGCAGCAATTTTATCGGGAAAAACGAAAGGCGCAGCTAGAAACGATGCAGACCTCCCGTATGGAGGCAAGCCGTCATATTTTATTCGAGCAGCTGCAAGCAACAGAGGATTTGATTGCTTCTGTTGGAGATCGTATGACGGTGCGGTATAGCACAGAATTGACAGATCGTATTTGCTGTTTTCTAGAACAGTATGGCTATGATTTTGACTATGTGATTGCTTATTATACAGCAAAAGAACGGCTTGTGGTAGAGTTGTACTGTAAAGATCGTTCTTTGGACAGTTGTATGCCTGCCATCTGTCATATGCTTTCGGAATCGCTGGACATTTCTCTGCAAGAATTGGAACCGGTTCGTACCCGTTCTACGATGCGGTATCGGATGTGTCAAACAATGCGGTATCAGTTGGAACAGTATACGGTTTCTGTTCCAGCAACGGAGGAGGAAGAGATGTCAGGCGATACTGCAATCCGATTTCAGGATGGAACGGGCTGTACCTATATTGTGCTCTCAGATGGAATGGGAACGGGAGCAAATGCGGCGGTTGAATCCAAAATGACGGCAGAAATGTTTCGCAAGTTGATTTGCAGCGGTATTTCTCATACCGCAGCCATTCGGCTTATGAATGGATTGATGGTGACAAAATCTGCGGGGGAAGCATTTGCCACACTGGATGCTGCTTGTGTGGATTTGGATGATGGAAAATTGACGTTATTGAAATGCGGTGCTGCTTCTACTTTGATTCGGCAAGGCAATACAATTCTACGAATTTGTGCTCCAACGTTTCCCATTGGGTCAGCTGCGGTTTGTGATTTCTATGAAAAACAGATTTCGTTATCTGAAAATGATGTGTTTGTTATGGTTTCGGATGGAATTCACGAGACGGAATATCAGTTTATTAAAGAGCTGTTATTGTCTACTGATGATATTCATCGGCTGGCAGAGGAGATTTGTTCCAAAGCAGACATTTTTTCGGGTGGAAAACATCGGGATGATATTACAGTAACGGTTGTAAAGTTGTGCAAAAATACCAATTGATTTTACTGCCTTTTTTCATACATATAACCGGAATTCTGTGACAAGTGCAAAACTATTTTTGTGCATTTTATACAAAAAGAGTGGTTGGAAATTATCGTGATCTATAAAAATATAAGCAGAAATTAAAAAAGGCTTGAATCTTGTTGTAAAATATGATAAAATATGAATACCGGAAAAAAAGGAGGGCACATCATGCTGTCAACAAATAAAGCAAATGAAAACGACTTTCCGCTGTACTTATTCCATCAAGGAAAAAATGCAGAAGCAGGAAAATTTTTCGGTGCACATGCATTTAAACGAGGTAGAGGAAGCTATCATCGGTTTCGGATATGGGCACCAACTGCGAAAAGTGTTTCTGTCATTGGATCGTTTAATGAATGGGATAGAACACAAAATCCGATGGAAAAAATTTCAGATACGGTATGGGAAGTTGTCATTCCAAAATTGAAGCAGTTTGATCTCTACAAATATAGTATTGAAACGAAGGATGGACGCATTCTTGAAAAAGCTGATCCTTATGCTGTGCACTTTGAAACACGACCCGGTACGGCTTCAAAACTGTTTGAAAGCAGTTATCAATGGGAAGATGCAGCATGGATGCAGACAAGAAAAAAGAAAATTCCCTATAAGGAACCAATGAATGTTTATGAAGTACATCTTGGCTCTTGGAAATGTCATGAGGAAGCTCAATTCCCAAGTTATATTGGATTTGCACAGGAGATTATTCCCTATTTGAAAAAAATGTCCTATACGCATGTGGAGTTTATGCCATTAACAGAATATCCATTTGATGGATCATGGGGGTATCAGGTAACTGGTTATTTTGCACCGACTTCCCGTTATGGTACACCAGATGATTTTTGTAAAATGGTAGATTTGTTCCATCAGGCTGGTATTGGTGTGATTCTGGACTGGGTACCAGCACATTTTCCAAAGGATGCTGCTGGTTTATGTGAATTTGATGGTTCATATTGTTATGAATATGCGGATCCGTTGAAAATGGAACATAAAGCTTGGGGCACACGCGTGTTCGACTACGGGAAAGGAGAAGTTTGTTCTTTCTTGATTTCCAGTGCCTGTACTTGGCTGGAGCAGTATCATGTAGACGGTTTGCGAGTAGATGCGGTGGCATCTATGCTTTATCTGGATTATGATCGGCAAGAGTGGAGACCGAATGTATATGGCGGACATGAAAATCTGGAAGCGGTTGACTTTCTGCGCCATTTGAATGAGACGGTATTTAGCAGAAATCCAGATGTTTTGATGATTGCGGAAGAATCCACTGCATGGCCGTTGGTGACAAAGCCAACAGATATTGGTGGTCTTGGATTTAACTTTAAGTGGAACATGGGTTGGATGAATGATATGTTGAGTTATGTTTCTCTTGATCCGATTTATCGTTCCTATAACCATGATAAGTTAACATTCTCCTTTTTCTATTGCTTTTCAGAAAATTATATTTTGCCGATTTCACATGATGAGATCGTTTATGGAAAATGTTCCATGTTGAAAAAAATGTCTGGTACGCCAGAAAATCAATATGCAACTTATCGAGCATTTCTTGCCTATATGATGGCACATCCGGGCAAAAAACTGTTGTTTATGGGACAGGAATTTGCACAGATCAATGAGTGGAACTATCAGACGCAGTTGGACTGGAACCTGCTGGAAGAACCGCAGCACCAAAAGATGTTACTGTTTAGTGAAGCATTGAATCGATTCTATTTGGAGCATGCACCACTTTGGCAGGATGATGATTCTTGGAAGGGATTCAGCTGGATTTCTAATGACGATTATCAGCAGAGCGTTATTGCATTTCGTCGGATTGATGATGATGGCAATGAAATTATGGTCGTTTGCAATTTCTGTCCGGTTTTGCGGAATGATTATTGTATTGGTGTACCGTATGCTGGAAAATATGAATTGTTGTTTAATACGGATGATGCCATATTTGGCGGCAGCGGTGTTTCTGAGAAATCGTTCCGTACGATAGAAGAGCCAATGCATGGATTTGAACAACATGTTTCTATGACACTGGCACCGCTTTCTGTTGTGTATTTGAAACATGTACCAGTGAAAAAGCGGACGACAAAAAAGGGAACCGCAACAAAAGTTCATGTAAAACGAGAGAAAAAACAATCTGCAAAAAAATCAGAAGAGGCATAAATCGTTTCTGCTTGTTTTCTCTGCTGCAATGCGGCAGGATTTATCATACAATGTATTTTTGTTAGGAGGAATACGAATGAAAATCAAAAAAAAATGTGTCGCTATGCTGCTAGCAGGCGGGCAAGGCAGCCGTCTGTATGCACTGACACAGAAAGTGGCAAAACCAGCAATTCCTTATGGTGGAAAATATCGTATTATTGATTTTCCGCTCTCCAATTGTACCAATTCCGGCGTGGATACCGTTGGCGTTTTGACGCAGTATCAGCCGCTGGTATTGAATGAGTACATCGGAAATGGACAGCCGTGGGATTTAGATAAGATGCATGGCGGTGTGCATGTTCTGCCGCCTTATCAGACCGCAGCGGGGGCTTCTTGGTATGAGGGAACTGCGAATGCCATTTATCAGAATATGGCTTTCATTGAACGGTATGATCCAGAATATGTCATTGTACTCGGTGGTGATCATATCTATAAAATGGATTATTCCAAAATGCTTGAATTTCATGTGGAAAATGATGCGGCAAGTACGATCGCTGTAATTGACGTGCCAAAGGAAGAAGCATCTCGTTTTGGCATTATGACTTGTGATGAAAACAGACGTGTGGTAGAATTTACGGAAAAGCCAAAGGAGCCAAAGTCTACATTGGCCTCAATGGGAATCTATATCTTTACTTGGAGTAAGTTGAAGGCATATTTGATTGAAAATGAAAATGCCAATACCGGTTCAAAAGACTTCGGAAAAGATATTATTCCATCTATGCTGAAGAATGAAGAACGGCTGTTTGCCTACGAATTTGAGGGCTACTGGAAAGATGTTGGAACACTGGACAGTTTGTGGGAAGCCAATATGGATTTGCTTAGTCCAAGTGTGCCATTAGATTTGTACGATCCAAAGTGGAAAATTTATTCTAGACATAATAATATGCCACCACAGTATATTGGACCAAATTCCCATATTGAAAATTCTATGATTACAGAAGGAAGCAATGTAGATGGAACGGTTGACTTTTCTGTTATCTCTGCCGGTGTTACGATTGAAGCAGGTGCATCTGTCAAGTACAGCATCATTATGCCGGGTACGGTAATTAAGAAAGGTGCCGTTGTGGAATATGCTATTATCGGTGAAAATTGTATCATTGAGAGCGGTGCAAAAATCGGTAAAAGTCCGGAATCTGTTGCCAATCGGGATGATTGGGGAATTGCTGTACTGGGTCATGATATTACAGTTTCGGAAAATAAAGAAGTCGATCCAAAACAGATTATTTCAGCAAATTTATAAAAGGCGGTGGCAGAAATGGGTATGAACAATAAAGTATTAGGATTGATTTTTGCCAGCATCAATGACACCAATGTTATTGATTTGACAAAGCTTCGGACAATGGGTTCGATTCCGTTTGGCGGAAGATATCGTTTGATTGACTTTCCGCTTTCTAATATGGTAAACTCCGGCATTTCTGAAGTCGGTGTGATTACAAAGTCGAATTATGGATCTCTGTTGGATCATCTCGGTTCCGGCAGAGAGTGGGATTTGACCGGTAAAACAGGAGGTCTGCATCTGCTTCCGCCGTTTAGCCATATGGGCGGCGGTATCTATCAGGGACGTCTGGAAGCATTGAACAATGTTAGAGAATTTGTAGATCATTCAAAATCAGAATATGTTGTCCTTTCTGACTGTGATGTTGTAACAAATATTGATTTCAGTGCTGCATTGCAGCAGCATATTGATACAGAAGCAGATATTACCATTATTTATGCAAAGGGCATGTACAGCAATGAAAAGAATCCGTCCACCAATGTGTTGAGTGTCGATCAGGAGCAAAATGTAACAGAAGTATTGATTACACCAGCAATTACAGGAGAATGCAATGTTTCTCTTGAAATGTTTATTATGCGGACAGATTTTCTGAAAAAGATTGTACAGGAAGCTGCAAGTAAAAGTCAGCATAGTCTGGTACGGGATGTTTTACAGGGAAGAAAAGACGAATTTGTTATCAAGGGCTATGAACATAAGGGTGTATTTACCAGAATTGATAGTCTGGCTGCTTATTATCAGGCAAATATGTCCCTATTGGAAACAGAGAATAGAACTGGTTTATTCCGGGGAAGTGCTCCAATTTACACAAAGGTTGGAGATAATGCTCCAGTAAAATATGGTCTGGAATCGACCGTCAAAAATTCTCTCATTGCAGACGGTTGTGTCATTGAAGGTCGTGTGGAAAACTGTGTTTTATTCCGTGGTGTCCATATTGGAAAGGATACCGTTGTGAAAAACTGTGTGTTGATGCAGGGTACACGTGTTGGTGAAAAGTGCAATATTGAAGCAATTGTAGCAGATAAAAATATTGAGATCTCCAATGAACGTGTTCTGACTGGTTCCGCAGATTTCCCACTCTATTTAGGAAAGAATGCAAAGATCTAATGAAGATTGGATAGAATAAAATCATCAGGAGCACTGTCTTGCAGTTTGCAGCAGTGCTTCTGTTGTAGTTACAGTAGAAAGCACGGAAAGGATGAAATACATTGAAAATTTTATATGCAGCCAGCGAGGCATTGCCATTTGCAGCTTCCGGTGGACTGGCAGATGTTTTAGGTGCATTGCCAAAGGCAATGATACAGCAGAAATGTGATTGTAGAATTGTACTGCCGCTCTATCGGAGTGTCAAGCCCGCTGTGCGGAATCAGATGACATTTTTGAAAGATTTTACAGTAGAAATCGGATGGAGAAAGCAGTATTGTGGGATTTATACCATTCAGCGGAATGGCGTCATTTATTATTTGCTGGATAATCCTTATTATTTTATGCGAGACGGCATGTATGGTTTTCATGATGACGCAGAACGCTTTATTTTCTTTTGTAGAGCAGTTTTGGAATTGCTGTCAGAAGTGGAATTTTTTCCGGATTTCATTCACTGTAACGATTGGCAGACGGCAATGATTCCTGTTTACTATGATATTTTCTATAAATACCGGCAAGGATATGAAAAAATAAAAACGATTTATACGATTCACAATATTCAGTATCAAGGGGTCTATGGAAAAGAAGTGATTACAGAATTGATGGGGATTCCCACTTATTACACCAATTTGCTGGAATATGATGGCTGTGTGAACTTGATGAAGGGTGCAATTGAAACAGCAGATTGTGTAACAACGGTCAGTCCAACCTATGCGAAAGAAATTTTGGATCCGTGGTTTTCTTATGGTATGGATCGGGAATTGGTACGTCGACAGGATGGAATCCGTGGTATTTTGAATGGGATTGATGTAGAACTCTATAATCCGGAAACCGATCCTGAAATCAAGGAGCATTACAATGTAAATCGTAGAACTGGAAAGAAAGCATGTAGAACGGATTTACTGGAAGAAATGAAGTTGGAAGACAATGGTATGCCTTTGATTGGTATTGTGACACGATTTGTGGCACATAAGGGCATTCATTTGATTCAGTATGCGTTTCAGGAGATGCTGGAGTTGGGATGCCGGTTTGTTGTGCTGGGAAGTGGAGAAAAAATTTTTGAGGACTTTTTCCGGGAAATGCAGTTGCAGCATCCCAATCAAGTTGCGGTACATATCGGCTTTTTGCCGCAGATGGCAAAGCGAATTTATGCCGGAGCAGATATTTTCCTAATGCCCTCGCAGAATGAGCCATGTGGATTGGCACAGATGGTTGCCATGCGGTATGGTACGATTCCAGTGGTCAGAGAAACTGGCGGTTTAAAGGATACTGTAACAGATGCCGGAAGTATTGGCGGAAATGGATTTACCTTTAAAACGTATGATGCAATGGATATGCTGGATGCCGTAAAGCGTGCGTGTGCACTGTATCAGGATAAAAGAAAGTGGAATGCACTGGTAAAACGTGCAATGCTCTGTGATTTTAGTTGGAATACGTCTGCAAAACAGTATTTGGAACTGTATCAGGAATTCATGGAGAAAGCATAATTTTTCGCATAAAAATAAGACCTGTTTGATTTTTGCATGCATTGACTGCAAAGAAAACAGGTCTTTTCCTGTATTTCGTTTTTTAGAAAAGATAGAGGATAGGAGTTGCAGTATGTATAAAATTTTTATCGTGGAAGATGATTTTACCATGGCGGAGGTAATGAAACGACAGATAGAATCTTGGGGGCATTCTGTTCATCTGGCAGAGCAATTCTCTGATATTCTTCCAGAATTTACGGCGTATGATCCACACATGGTATTGTTAGATATTATGCTGCCATTTTTCAACGGCTATCATT
>JAUNJC010000169.1 GCA_030523195.1 Oscillospiraceae bacterium | reverse complement strand
GATTTCATCGCAAAATAGATGCCATCTTCTTTGATATCTTTTGTAATAAATGAAACATAGGGGTGTAATGCTGTACCGTTTCCCATTCCAACAGAAATATTTGCCGTTTTCATCATTGGCAGATCGTTCAAGCTGTCACCGAATGCAATGGTATCTTGCATATCCATATACAAATGGGAGACAATCTGCTGCATAGCAGTTGCCTTAGAACAGCCGTGTGGTACCATCTCCGCAAAGCCATAGCCACGGTCGATGTAATCGAAATAGGGAGTAATGCCAGAACGAAACTGCTGTAAGTCAGTATTGGTATCATACCAGATGACAAATTTATCAAAGTAAAAATCAGTGTGGTTCGTCAAGTCCTGTACCAGCGTCTTTTTTCTCTCATAGAGTTGCATAAGGGTTGAAAATGCCGGCAATGCTGGTGTAGACGGATCATAGAACATCGTGTCACTGCGTTCATAGAGTGGGGTAGCATGGCAGGTACGGACAAGGTCACGCATTTGAAGACAGATTGCAGGTTCGATAGTTTTGCGGAAAAGTACATTATCTTGATAGCGGATTTCGGTTCCACATCCGCAGAGAAAGCCATCAAAGCCAATGTTCTGAATATTTAAATCCACGTTACTCCACGTTCGTCCAGTGTTGATAAAGGTCAGATGACCGGCTTTTCGGGCATCTTGGATTGCTTGGATCGTGGAGAGGGGAATACAGCCAGTATCATCCTCCACCAGAGTGCCATCAATATCAAAAAATAGCAGTTTTTTCATATCGTTTCTCCATCTTATCTATTTTTATACTGCTTTACAAGGAGAGCTGCTTTATCTGAGCAAACAGACAAGCAGCTCTCTTTGCTTTTGTTTTTCATTTGTTTACAGTTGCCGCAACAAATTTGCCATTTCCAATGCTCCCATTGCACAATCATAGCCCTTGTTGCCAGCCTTTGTGCCAGCTCGTTCAATTGCCTGTTCAATGGTATCTGTGGTTAGTACCCCGAATAATACTGGTACTTCTGCCTGCAATCCGACTTGTGCAATGCCCTTAGAAACTTCTGCACACACATAATCATAATGGCTGGTTGCACCTCGAATCACAGCTCCGACACAAATAACGGCATCATATTTTTTAGAATCTGCCAGTTTTTTTGCAATCAGCGGAATTTCAAATGCCCCCGGCACCCACGCCAATGCAATATCCTCGGCAGCAACGCCATGCCGGAGCAGACAGTCTTCCGCCCCGCCAATCAGTTTGCTTGTGATGAATTCGTTGAATCTGGAAGCCACAATGGCAATCTTTAAACCTTTCCCTTCATACATACCTTCGATTGTTTTCATATTTTCCCATTCCTTTTCTATTTATTTTTCTGCATTTGGCAGTTTCATGCTGTTTCCGCACGTCCGGAAATGCAGATAATGTCCCATTTTGAATTGTTTTGTCTGGAGATAGCGGATATTTTCGGGTTTTTCCGGAATATCTAGTGGGATACGTTCTGTAATGGTAATGCCATATTCGGAAAGGTCGGTCAGCTTTTCTGGATTGTTGGTCATCAGCTTGAGATTGGTGACGCCAAGTTGTTTCAAAATCTGTGCTCCTACACTGTAGTCTCGTAAATCCGGTGCAAATCCAAGCTGGACATTGGCTTCTACAGTGTCCAGTCCTTCTTCCTGCAACTTGTAGGCTTTGATTTTATTCAGCAGACCAATGCCTCTGCCTTCCTGCCGCAGATATACCAGAACCCCTCTGCCTTCTTTTTGAATACACCGCATTGCCTCTTGCAGCTGTTCGCCGCAGTCGCATCGGTAAGAACCGAACACATCTCCTGTCAAGCATTCAGAATGCACTCTGCACAAGACCGGATTGCCGTCTGCTACTTCTCCCATAACTAGTGCAACATGTTCTTCTCCGTTGATGGTATTGCGGAATCCATGTATCTGAAAATCACCATATGCTGTTGGTAGATGTGCCGCAGCAATTTCCTGCATGAATAAGTCATGCTGTCGGCGGTAACGCTGCAAGGCACGAATGGTAATAAATACAAGGTTGTGTTCTTCGGCAAATGCAGACAGCTGTTCTCCTCGCATCATCGTGCCGTCTTCTGCCATAATTTCACAACAAAGACCCACTTGTTGTAAACCAGCCAGCCGCATCAGATCTACAGTAGCTTCAGTGTGTCCGTTTCGTTCCAGTACGCCGCCTGCTTTTGCTGTCAGCGGAAACATATGTCCCGGACGGCGGAAGTCAGATGGATGAGAATTCGGGTCAGCTGCCATTCGGGCAGTCAACCCTCGTTCTACGGCAGAAATGCCTGTGGTGGTATCCACATGATCAATGGAAACGGTGAATGCTGTCTCATGATTATCCGTATTATGGCGTACCATTTGAGATAAACCAAGGCGTTCTACATGCTCTCGACTCATTGGCATACAAATCAAACCTTTGGCACAGGATGCCATGAGATTGACATTTTCTGTGGTTGCAAACTGTCCAGCACAAATTAAATCACCCTCATTTTCCCGATCGGGATCATCTGTGACCAGAATGCACTTTCCGGCACGCAGGGCTTCCAGTGCTTCTTCTACTGTATTCCATTTCATAGTTTATTCTCCTTTCTTTATGATAACTCGTAACCGTATTGTTTCAGCATGGTGGCAGTGAGTGGCGGCTTTTCCGGTTGCAGCAGTTTTTCAACATATTTTCCAATGACATCGGTTTCCAGATTAACAGGTTCTCCAGCACGCTTGGAAAGTAAAGTGGTACAGGTTCCTGTATGTGGAATGAGACTAACTGAAAAGCTGTTATTTGTCACTTTTGAAACCGTCAGGCTAATACCATCAATGGCAATGGATCCCTTTTCGACAATATAGCGAAGCAGGGAAGAGGATGCCGAAATGGTGACAATTTTTGCATTGCCTTCTGGTACCTTGCTGGCAATCTGACCCGTTCCGTCAATGTGTCCGCTCACAATATGTCCGCCGAAACGTCCGTTCACTGCCATGGCTCGTTCTAAATTAACTGGACTGCCGTTACGCAGTACGCCAAGGCTGCTGCGTCGGAGGGTTTCTGGCATAACATCTGCGGTAAAGGCATCGGCTTGTAAATCGGTTACGGTGAGGCAAACACCATTGACTGCAATACTATCTCCGATTTTGGTATCCTGTAAGACAACAGTGGCAGCAATGGTCAGTTGACAGGAACGAGTGGAGCGTTGCAGCCGCCGTACTGTTCCTATTTCTTCTATGATTCCTGTAAACAAAAACAGTTCCTCCTCTTATATCGCAAAATAATCTAGCCGTAAATCCTGTCCTAGCGGTGTAACAGTGGGAGCAGAAAAGCAAATTGCCTGCATGGGGTCGGTGATACCGAGTGTTCCAACAGGAGAAAGTCCGTCTCCGCCGAAGAGTTTGGGAGCAAGGTAGACTTGTATCTGCTGTACCATACCGGTTTGCAGAGCAGCAGCATGGATGGCAGCACCGCCCTCTATCAGTACGCTGTCCAGTCCCAATTCTCCAATTTTT
>JAUNJC010000025.1:13987-21234 GCA_030523195.1 Oscillospiraceae bacterium | reverse complement strand
AATCAGCGAATTGCAGGCGGAAATCTGCCGTCTGAAACAAGAACGGGACATGTGCATTCTGGCACACAGCTATGTGGCAACGGAAATTCAGGAAATTGCCGACTTTACCGGAGACTCCTATGCCTTGAGCGTCAAGGCAACGACCGTTTCCCAACAGAATGTGTTGATGTGTGGGGTGCGGTTTATGGCAGAAACTGTAAAAATCCTTTCTCCACAGAAACGAGTATTGCTGTCTGTTCCCAATGCTGGTTGTCCGATGGCAGAACAGCTTGCTGTTTCTGAATTGCTGGCATTGAAAGCACAGTATCCAAAGGCAACCGTTGTGGCTTATGTCAATACGACCGCTGCCCTGAAAGCGATTTCCGATGTATGTGTGACTTCTTCTTCTGCGGTGCAGATTGTGAAGCACATTCCAGCAGAGGAAATCTTATTTATTCCAGATTGCAATCTCGGTGCTTATGTGCAGGCTGCTGTACCGGAAAAACAATTCCACTTCATTGACGGCGGATGTCCGGTACACCGGATGGTGACAGAAGCAGATGTGTTGGCTGCCAAAGCAGCCCATCCAGATGCATTGGTACTGGTACATCCGGAATGCAAACCGGAGGTTTGCAAACATGCCGATTATATCGGCTCTACAACAGGAATTATGCAGTTTGCCAGAACCGCAGATGCCGCTTCGTTTATCATTGGAACAGAAATCAGCATTGCAGAGCTGCTGCAATATGAAATGCCGGAACGGCAGTTCTATCCGTTGAAAAAAGAACTGATTTGTGAGAATATGAAAGCCACTACACTGATGGATGTTTACCACTGCTTGAATGGCAGCGGCGGTGAAGAAATTCAATTGCCGGAAGAAACGCTGCTGGCAGCAAGAGGCTGTATTGACCGTATGATCGCACTGGGTGGCTAAGATGGCAGAGAAGAGAAAAAAGGCATTGATTGGGATGAGTGGCGGCGTGGACAGTACGGTTGCCGCTTATCTGATGCAGCAAGCAGACTATGACTGTACAGGTGCAACGATGCAGCTCTTTTGTCCTTCAGAAGCTGCTTTTGGCGGCAGCTGCGGAACGAATACAGGAATTGCAGATGCAAAAGCCGTTGCAGAACGCTTGGGCATTCCACATGTTGTATTGCACTGTGAAACAGCGTTTGCAGAGACGGTCATTGCGGATTTTGTTCGCACTTATGAGCAGGGCGGAACGCCGAACCCTTGTATTGTCTGCAACTTTTATCTGAAATTCGGTGAGATGGCAAAGGCCGCAGAACAATTGGGATGTGATACCATTGTAACAGGGCATTATGCAAACGTGTCTTATTGTGCAGAAACGGGACGTTATTTGCTGCAAAAAGCAGCAGATGAGACAAAAGATCAGAGTTATTTCCTGTATCGTCTGACACAGGAGCAGTTGGCACAAATACAATTTCCGTTGGGGGCATATCATAAGAACGAGGTGCGGGAACTGGCTGCAAAGCAGGGATTTGTCAATGCGAACCGAAAGGAAAGTCAAGATATTTGTTTTATTCCAGATGGGGATTATGTTGCATTTTTGGAGCAATATACAGGCATGCAATATCCAAAGGGTGCATTTGTGGATTTGCAGGGCAATCGCCTTGGAACGCATCAGGGCATGATACGCTATACCATCGGACAACGAAAAGGTTTGGGGTTGGCATTGCAGACACCGCATTATGTTTGTGAAAAGCGTGCAGAGAAAAATGAAATCGTACTGGGAGAAAATCAGGACTTGATGCGACAGACATTGACAGCACATCGGTTGAACTGGATTGCCAGAGCCGGTTTACCCGAACCAGTTCGATTGCAGGCAAAAATCCGCTATCGACATGCTGCTGCATGGGCAATGGTGCAGCAAACAGAATCGGATACCTTGCAGGTGACGTTTGAAGAACCGCAGCGTGCGATTACACCGGGGCAGGCAGTTGTTCTGTATGACGGAGATACTGTGGTTGGCGGCGGTATCATTGCATAAAATTTATAATATACTATCTTTTTAAATATAATGATAAAAGAAATGGCGATCTGTTTGCAGGAAATGAGGAAACATTACGCAAATGTAATGTTAAAATAGCAGAAATTGCACTTGCTGCGTTCTTTACAAACGGAAAGAAATATGGTATACTATAATCATGGCGAATGGCGAGACCTGAAACAGACAGAAAGGAGTCGGTGCATATGGATTTATGGTTTTGGGGAATTTTGTTTGTTCTGACTGTGGTTGCAGAAATCGCATCCCAGCAGTTAATCTCCATTTGGTTTGCAGCTGGTTCGCTGGTTGCCCTGGTTGCTGCCCTGTTCGGCGTGCCTATTTGGCTGCAAGCGGTATTGTTTGTAGTAGTTTCTGCTCTGTTGCTGTTTTTGACCCGTCCGCTTGTGCGGAAATTTACCAATTTTGTTTCAAAAGATACGAATCTGCGGTTGGATCTTGGAAAATACGGAACCGTTGTCCAGACGGTCGATCCAGAAAAAGGAACTGGCAGAGTTCGGGTGGATGATATCGACTGGATTGCAGTTTCTCATCCTGATTTGGTGATTTCAAAAGGTGCAACGGTACAGGTACAGTCGGTAGACGGTACGAAATTGTTCGTCATACCGGTGCAGAAAACGGAGGACATATCCGATTCACAAACGGTGTCGGATGCACAATCTACACAAGTAACTTCATTTTAAAAACAGAAAGGATTGATAACGATGGGATTTTGGGTTTTCATTTTGATTTTAGTATTTATTTTGCTTGTACTCTTCACTCGTATTAAAATTGTACCGCAGTCAAACGTTTATGTGGTAGAACGTCTTGGCAAATTTTATCAGGCATGGGAAACGGGTGTCCATTTTTTGATGCCATTCTTGGATCGTGTGGCAAAGCGGGTTTCTATTAAAGAGCAGGTTGTAGATTTCCAGCCGCAGCCGGTGATTACAAAGGATAATGTTACCATGCAGATTGATACGGTTGTATTCTTCCAGATTACCAATCCGGTACAGTTTGCATATGGTGTAGAACGTCCATTGGCAGCAATTGAAAATTTGACCGCTACCACATTGCGTAATATCATTGGCGAACTTGAATTTGACGCAACGTTGAACTCTCGTGATTTAATTAACACCAAGATTACAGAGACGATCGACCATGCTACAGATCGCTGGGGTATCAAGGTTATCCGTGTAGAATTGAAAAACATCGACCCGCCGATGGATATCAAGAATGCAATGGAAAAGCAGATGAAAGCAGAACGGGAAAAGCGGGAAAAGATTCTGCGTGCAGAGGGCGAAAAGGAATATCAGATTAAAGTGGCACAAGGTGAACAGGAAGCAAAAATCCTGCGTGCCAAGGCAGATAAAGAAGCAGCCATTCTGCGTGCGGAGGCGGAAAAGGAAGCCACCATTTTGCGAGGCGAGGCAATCAAGGAACAGAAAATGCGGATTGCAGATGGTGAAGCCCGTTCTATTGAAGTGGTACAGCAGGCATTGGCAGATAGCTTGGTACAGTTGAATCAGGCAAATCCAAATCAGGCTGTTTTACAGTTGAAGGCACTGGAAGCTTTCCAGAAAGCAGCAGACGGCAAAGCAACAAAAATTATTATTCCAAGCGAAATTCAGGGTTTGGCAGGTCTGGCAGCTGGTTTGAAAGGTGTAATAGAACAGGATACAACAGAAGAGTTGCCAGCTGCGAATTCAACAACACCGGCGAAATAATCACTTTTGAGAAAAAGACAATCTTTTTTAAAATTGTACTTTTTCGACAAGGAAAGGCGGCAGTATGCCGCCTTTTTTTGTGGAAAAAAGTGAATTTTTAGGAAGTCCAAAAAGTTAAAAGGGGATGCTTGCAAACAAATTTTATTTGTTGTATAATAAAAAGTAACCAATTCTATTTTTTGAAGCGATGCACTGTTTCATTTTTCAATTTGATTTGTTCTTTTTTGATTTTTGATTTTTGTTGGAATATATAGCAGGCAGTGCGGATTTTTAATATAGGGAATTACGGATGAAATCTGCAAGCAAGATGCGTGCCAAGCCGTTAGGCGGGATTTCATCAGTGATTTCATAGTATAGAAGTTCTATCAACCTCACAAAAAAGAAAAAATCTGTGTGGAATGAAATTGAAAACAAATGAGGCAATGTGAAAAATGGTATTTTCAAGTTTATTTTTTCTGTATCTTTTTTTGCCGCTGATGCTGATTGCTTATTATGTGGCAAAGCCCCGATATCGTAATGTGGTATTGATTGTGTGCTCGCTTATATTTTATGCGTGGGGTGAGCCAGTATTTATCTGGTTGCTTTTGATGAGTACACTTTTGAATTATTTATTTGGCAGGTTGATTTCTGCTGATCCAGAGAGTCGGACAGCTAAAATTTCGGTTGCACTATCTTTGATATTCCACATTGGGATGTTGGTTTTATTCAAATATACGGGTTTTTTAGTGGAAAATTTGAATGCTTTGTTTTCTACCGATATTCCTGTGCCGAATCTGCCGCTGCCGATTGGCATTAGTTTCTATACATTTCGTGCAATTTCTTACATTGTGGATTGTTATTGGGGCAAAGTGGAAGCCGAACAAAAATTCTCTCATTTCCTGTTGTATATGACGTTTTTCCCAGTTGTGACACAGGGCCCAATTGCACGTTATGAAACGATGCAAAGTCAGCTTTCAACACGCCGCTGTGCACCATCTGATATTTATGAAGGTATGATGCGTGTTATCATCGGCCTTGGAAAAAAAGTAATTCTTGCGGACAACCTTGGTAATATTGTGGATCAGTTTCTTGCAGAGGGAAACATTGCTCATCAGACAACACTGGGGGCATGGTATGGCGTGGTCGTTTATGCCCTGCAAATTTACTTTGATTTCTCCGGCTATTCTGATATCGCCATTGGAATTTCCAGAATGCTGGGATTTCGGTTGGAGGAAAACTTCCGATATCCGTTCCTCTGCAAGGATATTACAGAGTTTTGGCAGCGTTGGCATATTTCCCTCGGGACGTTTTTCCGAGACTATGTATTGTATATTCCGATTTTCGGGAAACGCAGAAAATATGGGGGATTGTTTCTGGTTTGGTTCTGCACCGGTCTATGGCATGGTGCAAGCTGGAATTTCATTCTCTGGGGACTTTACTACGGATTATTTATCCTAATCGAACAATTGATCGGAAAAAAGCGGATGAAAAAAATTCCGCTTGTGATTCGGCATATTTACAATAAACTGGTGATTATATTGGGATTTGGCATTTTCTATTTTGAAGATCTCGGAGAACTAGGAACTTGTTTGAAATGTATGTTTGGATTTGGCGGAAACGGTATTACCGATGCCGTTCTGCAAACTTCTATTGTAACAAATTTATTCTTATTGATTTTGGCATTGTTCTGCTGTTTCCCACTTTTGGAATCGCCAAAGCGTGTGATGCAGAAGAGTCCAGGAGCGTATTTAACGCTTTCTGTGTGCGGCACGGTGTTGGCTGGGATTATCCTGTTGGTTGCCAGTATTTTATTGGTTAATGCAACAAATCGACCGTTCTTGTATTTGCGTTTTTAAGGGGGCATTGTCATGAGAAAAAAGAATCAAAATTCATCTGTTCCGAATGGAATGCATTCCCTTGCACAACGCAGCAAACAGGAGAAGCGGCAGAAGGTAGAAAACCAGCAGCGTGCCAAGGCGGCAGCTGCACAGCAGAATGGGGCAACGATGCAGCATGTGCCAGAGGGCAATGCGACTTATTATGGGAAAAAGCCCATGAAACAAGTTCCGCCGCCATCTGTGCAGAAGCCAGAAAAGCCAATCTCACAGGAAGCATTGGAGCAATTGAAACAACAGGCAAGACGGCAGCCAACAGATGCGGCACCGTTGAAACCAATGGAATTTTATGATCATTTCTTTGCAGAAGTTCCAGTACAACCGGATTCCAAACCAGTACAATCAGCGTCTGCTTTGGGACAGTCATCCAAAACTGTAATGACACCGGAGATGTTACAGCAGCTTGCAGCTCTTGCCCAGCAGGCAGAAGCTACCCCGAAAACGGTTTCTCTGCAAATGGGAGAGATCGCTGCAGAAAAAGCATCTGAAGTACAACCAAATACTCGTTCGGTTCGGGATGCACGGAGTATGCCAGAGATGCCGACTGTGATTCCTCAAAAAACGACACCGGGATTGCGACCGAAATCCGAGGAACAGCCGTCACGTCCAGTGATGACACCGGAGATGTTACAGCAGCTTGCGATTCTTGCCCAGCAGGCAGAAACTACCCCTAAAACGGTTTCTCTGCAAATGGGAGAGATAAAATCATCTGAAGTACAACCAAATACTCGTTCGGTTCGGGATGCACAGAGTATGCCAGAGATGCCAACTGCAATTCCGCAAAAAACGACACCGGGATTGCAACCGAAATCCGAGGGACAGCCGTCACGTTCAGTGATGACACCAGAGATGTTACAACAGCTTGTATCCCTTGCCCAGCAGGCAGAGGCTACACCAAAAACGGTTTCCCTGCAAACAGAGGAATCAATGGTAGAATCGCCTGTTTCTGCTTTGAAAGCACATGGAAATCGAGAGCCGAGAAAAATGCCGGAGATGCCGACGGCTATTCCGAAAAAACAGGCATCAGCTGAGCAAACATCTGAACCGGAATTACCAATAGAAGATTCGCCGTTTATTACAACTGCAATGTTGCGGCAGATGGCAGAAGCCGGAGAAATAACGACTTCTCCCCAGCAGAAACAGCCATCAGCAAAGCCCCAGAAACAGAAGGTTCGTTTTTATGGAAAACCAGAGCCGGAAACGATACCGCCTACAGAACAGCGGCAGTCCTCCCGTCCGGTAAAGCCAAGAGATATTGCGTTGGAAACAGCTATGTCAGCAGAACGATTTGCAGAAGAGTTGCCACAGGTTGCAGAGAAACGAACAAAGTATCTGAAAAACCGCCAGCCCAAAGCCTCTGTTGCAGAATTGACAGGAACAACAGAAAAAAAGTCGCATCTTCATTCTAGTAATACCAGTAAGGCAAAAAAATTCTTTCAGGAATTGTTTCTAGAGGATGCTCCAGTTGACATGGAAGCATCAGAGCAACCGGAACGGGAAGCATCTGTGCAGATAGAAGCAGAAGAGCCGGTTGTCAATACAGCAGATGCTGCATTGACATTTTCCAAGCAACAGACAGTTGTTTCTCATGCAGCGGACGAAATTCCTGTACCGCCGAAAAAACGTCCCGTTGTTTCTCATGCAGCGGACGAAGTTCCTGC
>JAUNJC010000025.1:0-13977 GCA_030523195.1 Oscillospiraceae bacterium | reverse complement strand
TGGCCCCAAGCAAGCAGCCGATGTTGTTCCACCGCATAAAAAACGCCCGGTTGTCTCTCATGCAGCGGATAAATTTCCTATGCAATTGAAAAAACGACCGGTTGTCTCCCATGCAATGGATGCGGAAACAGAACAGATGGAAAGACGTTCTGTGGTATCTGAGAGAAAGAATGAGGAGGCAGAGACATCACAATTAGAGTCCGCAGCATTTTATGAACGACTGTTTCATGACTTTCCAAGTCAGCCAGAAGATGCAGTACCTACCGCAGAAGAGGTTGCACAACAGCAGCGAAAGGAAGCGGTAATTGCTTCTGTGAAAGGTGCCGTTTCTGCGGCTGAGCAAAATCCTTCTTCCAAAAAACAAATCAGTAAGCGTGTCTATTTACAGCGGAAGGCGGAGCGTTTGGCGATGACGATCGGCATTAGTCTGATAGGCAGTATCGTATTGCTATTGGCAGCTGTGTTGCTGATCGCACCACGTTCCACCATTTCCTATGAGGAAAATCGTGTATTGGCAGAAAAACCAGAGTTTTCTTTGACTGCGTTTCTGGATGGTTCTTATACCGCCGGATTGGCAGAATATTATAATGATACCGTCCCGTTTCGCAGTAAGCTTAAGAAAACTATTTCCGCTATGATGCAGTGGACGGGGATTCGGGACGAGGAAGACACTGTATTTTTCGGAAATGTACAGCAAGTAAAAAAGAAGGAAACAATACCGACTGTGACTACAGCCGAAGCGGTTTCTGGAACGGAAGAAACAGGCAGCACAATGGAAACTACAACCGTTGTCACCACAACGGAAGACCCAAATGAGGAACCGCCAGCGGAAATTGGTGATGGTATCATTCTGGATCATAAACGTGCCATCTGTGTGTATGGCGGCAGTTTTTCTACTGGACAAAATTATGCAGAAAGTTTGAATGCGTATCAGGAGGCACTGGGAGAGGATGTACAAGTGTACTCCATGGTGGCACCTACTGCGGTTTCCTATTATTTGCCGGAAGAGTATGCCGACTATACGGCAAGTGAAACAGAAAATATTGATCACATCAATCACTATTTGCAGGGTGTCAAGCCTGTAGATGTCTATGCTGCACTGGAATCACATAAGGCAGAAGCCATCTATGCAAGAACCGACCATCACTGGCTGCCGTTGGGGGCTTATTATGCAGCAGAGGCATTTGCAGAAGTGGCAGATGTACCGTTTGCACCGCTGTCAGATTATGATACAGCAACGAAAACAGATTATGTTGGTTCTATGTATACGTATACAGAGAGTGCGGTTTTACTGAATAATCCAGAGGAATTTACTTATTATATTCCCAAAAATCAGTATACCACCACATATTACAGCACGAGTTTTACTGAGCCGCAGGAGGGAGATTTGCTGATCAACATTGATGATTATGCACAGAGCATGTATTATCTGGTCTTTATGGGCGGAGATGATAAGATTACCCATGTAGAGACAGATTGCAAAAATGGCAGAACATTGGTGATGTTTAAAGACAGCTATGGTAATGCATTGGTGCCTTGTTTCACGCAATCCTTTGAAAATATTTATGTGTGTGATATACGGTATTTTGATTTGAATGCGATTGATTTCTGTCAAGAGGTGGGCTGTACGGATTTGCTGTTTGCGATGAATACCTATAGTGCAACAGGCAGTAATGAAAGCTATTTAGAGAGTAACCGGCTGCAATAAGAAATAGATTTGTCAGGAGAGGAGGCAACTTTTATGATTTGTAAAGAATGTGGAGCAAAATTGCCGCCTGATCAGCCGGTTTGTCCTCGCTGTGGATTCTTGCAGCCGCAGGCAGTCAGACCTGTACAAAGACGGCAGAAGCCGGCAAACGTACAACAGGCATCTGGGCAGAAAATACAGAAACAGACCGTATATACTTGGCGTGATAAATTGGTTCTGGGCGGAGCTGTGGTGTTGGTATTATGTGCTATGATTTGGTTTGTGTCCGTATTGGTAGGAACAATGGGTAGTTCTAATGCAAAGAATGCAACACAGAGCAGTACACAGCAGGTTACATCTTCCTCAGTTGTAACTACAGTAGAAGACAAATAAGATATTTTAAGAGAAGATTGGGATAAGAGCGTGGATGCGATGGATGTGGTATTGTTGTAAGGCTGACTGTTGAATTGTACTGTTCTGGATACCTTGTAGTAGACAGAATGGTTTGATCATTATGGCAACAGCACAGAGATATAATTTCCGATATGGGGATGAAAGCATACTGGAAATAAAAGAAAAATGAGGAAAAGATGATATGAAAGCATTACAAGTACCATTTGACAGTGCGTGGATTTTGAAAAATCGCAGAAAAATAAAAAAGGAATTATTGGCAGATGGAACACCGAGAATACAAAAAAAGATTGCCGTACTTGGTGGTTCTACAACAAATGATATTGTTTCCATTCTGGAACTGTTTTTGCTGGACAACGGTATACAGCCAACTTTTTATCAGTCGGAATATGCTCGTTACTGGCAGGATGCCATGTTTGAAAATCCAGAATTGGAAGCGTTTGCACCGGATTTGATTTTCATTCACACCAGCAGCCGGAACATTACCGAATTTCCGCAGGATGTCTATTGTCCGGCAGCGGAAGTGGAGACAGCATTGGAACGGCAGTATACCCACTTTACACAGATGTGGGAGCGTCTGGAGCAGAAATATCGTTGTCCTATCATTCAGAATAATTTTGAATTGCCCGCTTATCGGTTGCTTGGCAATCGGGATGCTTCGGATGTACATGGAAGGGTGAATTTTATTACCCGTCTGAATTGCAAATTTTATGAGTATGCCAATACCCATACAGCATTCTATATTCATGATATTAATTATTTGTCTGCCTGTTATGGTTTGGATGCGTGGTTAGAGCCATCTTATTGGTATTTGTATAAATATGCCCTTTGTGTCCCTGCGATTCCGGATTTTGCCTATAGTTTGACCCGAATTATCCGTTCCATTTATGGCAAAAACAAGAAGGTGTTAGCACTGGATTTAGACAACACGCTTTGGGGTGGTGTCATCGGCGATGATGGACAGGAAGGTATTGAAATTGGGCACGAAACTTCCATGGGACAGGCATATGAGGAATTGCAGTGTTACTTGAAACAGCAGAAGAATATTGGCGTTCTGCTGACGGTTTGTTCAAAAAATGAACCGGAAAATGCACTGCTGGGCTTGCAGCATCCGAGCGGTGTGTTGAAGCCGGAGGATTTTGTAGTCATCAAGGCAAATTGGGAGCCAAAAGACCGCAATTTACTGGAAACAGCAGAAGAACTGCATCTGTTGCCGGAGAGTATTGTATTTGTGGATGACAATCCGGCAGAACGTGCCATTGTATCGGGACAAATACCGGGCATTGCCGTTCCAGAATTTGATTGTGTTGAAGTTTGCCTGCAACAGTTAGATCGGGCAGGTTATTTTGAAGTGACCACACTTTCCAATGATGATGCTAAGCGGAATGCCATGTACAAGGCGAATGCCAAGCGGGCAGAAATGCAAAAGACCTTTGCAGATTATACGGAATATTTGAAAAGTCTGGAGATGCAAGGGACAATTCGGGATTTTGAGCCGATTTATTTGCAGCGGATTGTGCAGCTCACAAACAAGAGCAATCAGTTTAATCTGACAACGAAACGATATACGCAGAGTGAGATGGAAGCAGTTGTAGCCTCTGATCAGTATATTCGGCTTTATGGACGGTTAGAAGACAAGTTTGGGGATAATGGCATTGTTTCGGTTGTGATTGGAGAAAAGGTGGAGGCTGTCTTACATATCGACTTGTGGCTGATGAGTTGTCGGGTACTGAAGCGAGATATGGAGTTTGCCATGCTGGATGAACTGGTGCGTCAGTGTCGGAAGCAGGGAATACAGAAAATTGTAGGATATTATTACAAGACTGCAAAAAATGCAATGGTAAAAGACCTATATGGCACATTTGGCTTTACAAAGACGAAAGACATGGAAAATGGTGATCGTGTCTGGGAGCTGAATGTGGCTGATTATACAGAGAAAAATCATGTGATTACAGTAAATCAAAAGGAGTGGGCAGGACAATGACACATGCAGAGGTAATGGAACGGCTGACAGGCGTATTTCGAGATGTATTCGATGATGACAGTATTGTGATTACGGATCAAACCACGGCAAATGATATTGAAGATTGGGACAGTCTGGAGCATATCAATTTGATTGAGGCAGTGGAGCAGGCGTTTCATATGCAGTTCCAGATGAAAGAGGTTTCTGGGATGAAGAATGTGGGCGAAATGGCAGAGATTGTTGCAAGCCGTGCATCGGAAAAGCCAAAGAAAAAGGGATTCTTCCGGAAATAATTTACAGAACAATATGACAAAAGCGGTATCTTCGGGTGCCGCTTTTTGATTTGACTTTTTCATTAGGACATGCTATAATGAGCACAATACATTTTACAAAAATAGGAGAATGACTATGCTGCTGCAACTGACAGATGTCAATAAAATATATAATGGAACACTGCTTCTGAAACACATTTCCCTTACCATTGAAGACCGTGATCGCATTGGTTTGATTGGCGTGAACGGTTGTGGGAAGTCAACTTTGCTGAAGCTGATTACAGAAAAAATTTTGCCTGATCATGTGCAAGAGGGAGACGGGGAAATCACCAGAAGCAGCCATACGACGATCGGTTATTTGGAACAGATGGGTGGTCTGGAAAAGGGGCAAACGGTCTGGCATGAGATGCATAACGTTTTTCAATCCCTGCTGGAAGCACAGGTAAGAATGCGGGAACTGGAAACCGAGCTGGCATCTGGTTCGGAAGCCGTTGCCGAGGAGTATCATCGTCTGCAAACCTACTTTGAAAGCAATGACGGTTATCAGATAGATGTAAAAATCAAAATGGTGCTGAATGGGATGGGATTTGGGGCTGATACCTATGATCGTCTGATTTCTAGTTTCAGCGGCGGTGAAAAAACACGCCTTGCCATTGCAAAATTACTGCTGGAAGAACCTACTCTGCTGATTCTGGACGAACCCACAAACCATTTGGATTTCAAAACAGTGATGTGGCTGGAGGATTATCTGAAAGATTATAAGGGGGCATTGCTGCTTGTTTCTCATGACCGGTATTTTTTGAACCGGCTTTGTACCTCTATTTGTGAGATTGAACACGGCGTGCTGACTCGCTATAAAGGGGATTATTCTGCCTATACGGTACAGAAAGAAACCGCTGTGGCACGACAGATGAAAGAATATGAATTGCAGCAAAAGGAAATTGCCAAGCTGGAAGATTATATTGCACGGAACCAAACTAGAGCCTCGACTGCAAAAAGTGCACAGAGTCGGATCAAACAGCTGGAAAAAATCGAACGGATTGAAAAGCCAATTACCTATCAGAAGCAAGCGCGTGTGCAGTTTACTTATGATGTGGAACCGCCGCAGCAGGTCTTGCAGGTGCAGGACAGTGCCATTGCGGTGGGAAATGGAGCCGAGCGAAAGGTATTGGCAGAACCAGTGACCTTTGAAGTCCGCAGAGGGGAAAAATGGGGTATCATTGGAGAAAACGGTGTGGGAAAATCGACGCTGCTGA
This sequence comes from Oscillospiraceae bacterium, assembly GCA_030523195.1. Lineage (GTDB taxonomy): Bacteria > Bacillota > Clostridia > Oscillospirales > Ruminococcaceae > Ruminococcus_C. The sequence continues at coordinate 8,388 of JAUNJC010000025.1, read as the reverse complement.
AGATTTTACAGGGACAGTTGCCGCATACCGGAAAAATTCGTTGGGCTGCCCAGACGAAAATTTCTTATTTTGAACAGGAAAGTACAAATCTGCATCCGGCTAAAACCGTTATGCAGGAAATTCATGACCGTGTTCCGACTTGGCTGGATTATGATGTGCGGAGTTTGCTCGGAAAAGTGCGAATTACAGGAGAAGAGGTTTATAAGCAAGTTGGTGTACTCAGCGGCGGAGAGCGTGCAAAAGTTTGTTTTGCTGTGATGATGTTGGATAAGTCGAACATTCTGATTTTAGATGAGCCGACCAATCATCTGGACATTGCGATGAAAGAAGTCATTGAGGATGCAATGAAGACGTTTACGGGAACGATTCTATTTGTTTCACATGACCGTTATTTGTTGGATCAGGTGGCAGATCATATTCTGGAGATTACCCCCGACGGTGTAAAAACCTGCAAAGGTGGTTTTCAGAGCTGGTTGGATGCTGCAAAGAAAGAAGAAGCCGCTGTGAATGCCGCTGCACAGGCAATCGTTGCAGAGCAGAAAAAAGAGGAGAAATCGACTTATCGTTCCAAGGAACAGCGTGTTAAAGCAGCACAGCAGCGCAGCCGGATGCGGCAGCTGGAACAGCAATCCGAGGAGATGCAGGCAGAGTTGGATGCCTTGAATGCGGAAATCACGAAAGAAGAAGTGTACAGCGATTTCAATTTGATGCAGGAGAAGTGTAAACGAATGGAAACACTGCGGTCGGAATTGGATGCGGCGTTAGAGGAGATGATTTTGCTGGAAGAGGAAATGGCATAATTCTTTGCCATAGGCGACTGTGGTCAATCTGTTTTTTGCAGTTGACTGCAACCGCATACATTTTTGTGGAACGAACGGGAAAAGAATTTTTATTCATCAAATGCCGTCTGTATTCATACAGACGGTTTTTCTCTTTACAGTGCTTTGAAAATATGCTACAATAGAAAACAGAAACAGGAGGCGATTGCACATGATTTTGCAAGCTTGGCATCATTTTAGGCTCATTACAAGGCATCGGCATCAGGTGATTGCAAATTGTAGAAAGGCGGGAATTTTCTGGCAGGGTCTACGGCATGACCTGTCTAAATACAGTCCGACAGAATTTTTTGCTGGTGTCAAGTATTATCAGGGCAGCCGCAGTCCCAATGAAAAAGAACGGGAAACCCTTGGTTATTCGCTGGCATGGATGCACCACAAGGGAAGAAATCGGCATCATTTTGAATACTGGACAGACTATAACCCAAAGACAAAGAAGGTGTGTCCGGTTAAAATGCCAGCACGTTTTGTGGCAGAAATGTTCTGTGATCGTGTGGCAGCCAGCAAGATTTATAAGGGAGTAAATTATGATGTTCGCTGTCCGCTGCAATATTTTCAGAATTCCACTTCTCGGAAACGAGGCTGTCTGCATCCCGAAACAGAACAGCAGCTTATGTCTCTACTGGAAGTGCTGGCAGAACAGGGCGAACCGGCAGCATTTGCAGCGGTGCGAGCTATGATCAAAGCAGAAAAACAAGAGAAAAAGGAGAAAAAATAAAATGCGGCTGGTGATACAAAGAGTGACACAGGCAGATGTGACGGTGTCTGGTGACGTGGTTGGTGCAATTGGGAAAGGCTATCTGGTACTGGTCGGAATTGGACAGAATGATACCGAGGAAATTGTGGAGAAAATGGCAGATAAAATGATGCGATTACGTATTTTTTCCGACGAAAATGATAAAATTAACTTGTCTTTGCAGGATGTCGGCGGAGCATTGCTGCTTGTATCACAGTTTACGCTGTATGCAGATTGCAGGAAAGGAAATCGTCCTAGTTTTGTCTATGCCGGTGCACCGCAGAAAGCAGAACAGTTATATGAATATATGATTGCCTATTGCAGACAGACAGTTCCTGTTGTGGAACATGGGATATTTGGTGCAGATATGCAGGTTTCCCTTTGCAATGACGGACCGTTTACGATTGTATTGGATTCGGATGAAATCATAAAATAGAACATAAAATGCATTTCTTTTCCCTGTTGTCGAATAGAGGCAGTGATATCTTGTGTGTCAGTTTTATAAATTTTTTTGTACAAATTTAGATTTATGTTGACAGAAAAAAAGGCAATTGTTATAATAAAATAGAAAGAAAGGAGGGGGATTTTTGTTCATGCTGCATGGAAAAACAGCCAGCAAATTTATAGCATGATGAATGGATGCAGCAACTGACTTTTTGAGAGGGGTATAAAAATCAGATTGCTGTAATATGAAAGAAATGGAAAGGACAGAAGGAAAAATACAAGATGTAGCAGGTATCGTAGTCTGTTTTATGCGTTTATCTGCTTGTTATGAAAGAAAGAGAGCGTTTTTATTTTCTGATTCGTTTTTAAAAATTGAATAGGAACAGACTGAAAATAAGTACATTTGTATATTTTCCTGATTGTCCAAGAAAGGAATGTATACATTATGTTGAAAGATAATTTCAAAGGGATTTTTTCTACCAATGACGCACCATTTAGAAAGGCTGTTCCATTATCATTAAAGGCTGCTTTTACAAAACAAAATGTGGCAATGCAGAAAGAAAGGGGACTGAAAACATCAGATCATAGGTCAAAATCGGCAGAAGTTCCTAAGAAACTGAGAATGCCTGTTATAGTTAAAAAACTGACAGGATGGCTGTCCGGACTGCTTGCATGGATGCTATGCATTTGTTTTTTAGAAATACCAGTTTTTGCTGAAAGCATACAATTTTTTGACAGAGAGCAGGATTATATTCCTCTATATGGTGCGGCAGAATACAGTGATGAAGATTCGGAATCAACGCAGCCAAGTTTGTATGCACAGACGCCAGTCATTCAATTTCGGGTTAGCAATCTGTCGCCGCAAGCGGAAACGGATTTGGATTATACCGACTGGTGGTACAGTAAATGGGAGGATTGTCACTATGTCTTTCTTCCAGTAACTGCGGACAGAAGGAAACTTATTATTACTTACGAAACGGAAGATGCGTCATTATTATATCTCAATGGTATCCCCGTGGTTTCCGGACAAATGACGGATCGGTTGAGTAAAGCCGATGAATTTGCAGTTACGGTCGGCGGTGTGGATTGCGGCAAATTAAAGGTGATGCAGTCTAACCTTGGATGCATTTATCTTACAACAGCAAGTGGGGGATTAGATGCCTTGGATGCCAATAAAGGTTTGGTGGAAACAGGATCAGTATTAATGCTGAATGCGAGTGGCGGCACAGAGTATGATGGTTCGATTGAGAAAATTAATGGACGTGGTAATTCTTCATGGGATTATAGCCTGAAAAAACCATATAATATCAAACTTCCGAAAAAAGAAAATCTCTATGGAATGGGCAAAGCAAAAAAATGGGCATTGATTGGAAATTATCTGGATCATTCTATGCTCCGCAATCAAGTCTCATTGGAAATCAGCAGAGCGGCTGGTATGGAATATGTAATGGACTCTGTTTTTGTTGATCTTTATGCGGATGGATCCTATCGTGGCACCTATCAGCTCAGTGAGCGGGCACAAATACAGAAAAATCGTGTAAATATCCGTGATCTGGGGGAAGAAACGGAAGAATTGAATGAAAATGAACTGGATACCTATCATCGTATTGCTGTTGGTGCAGCAAATGTAAATGAATACATGGAAAACAGCTACAAATATTATGATATTCCCAATAATCCTGATGATATCACCGGCGGATATCTGCTTCAGTTCCAGCTTTGGAATCGGTATGGTGCAAAAGCAAAGAGTGGATTTGTGACATCAAGAGGGCAAGCAATTGAAATTGTTGGGCCGGAATATGCCTCACAGGAACAGGTGCTTTACATTCGTAATTTCGTTCAGGAAATGGAGGATGCCATTTATTCTGATACGGGATATAACGAAAAAGGAAAGCACTATAGTGAATATATAGATGTGGATTCCTTGATCACAGCCTATCTGGTTCAGGAAATTTCCATGAATGTGGATGCTACATCAACCAGTTTTTTCCTCTGGAAAGATTCGGATTTTACAGGAGATGGCAAATTGCATTGTGGACCTGCGTGGGATTTTGATCTCAGTTATAATAACTTTCCGACAAGCAGAGCAAATTCTGATGGTGATATTGGTTTTTCATGGAATACCAATAATCTCTTTGTAACCTGTTTCCCGATAAGTGGTTATGGTGAGAGCGGCCGTCCGACTTGTGGGATTAGTTGGATTGGTCAGCTTTATAAGGATGAGGAGATTGTAAGGCGTGTTTCTCAAATATATTTTGAGCGTTTTGATTCTTATTTATCTGATTTAACCGATTCTAAGCGAGACGGTGGTGCACTGATTACCAATATGGCAGAAGAAATACTTCCCTCTGCTGAGATGAATAATGCCAGATGGCATATGTATGGCGGACGGGAATACTGCGTGTTCGGTTCTTCAAGCGGAGAGAATTTCATGGGTTCTGTAGAACTTGTTCGCAGCTTTATAGAAAAAAGAAGAGCATGGCTAAGGGAATTGTGGATGCCGTTGTCAACAAAAGGGGATGTGAATGCGGATGGGACATTCAATGTAGCAGACGTTGTAGCGATGCAGAAATGGCTGCTGCGTACCGGAGATCTGAATTGTTGGCAACTGGGAGATCTCTATGAGGATGGTGTGATTAACATACTGGATTTGTGTGTTATGAAAAAAGAACTTCTTATTTTAGAGTGATTTTTATACAAGGTAATACGGCAATTAATTTTTTCACGGAAATCAATTTTTAAATGATGGTTTCAATTCTAACGCCACAGGCGACTGCGGTCACATGCAGAGAGCGTAGCGAATCTGCCGGACAATTCGGACAAGTTTTCTAAAAGAAATCCGAAAAATTGATTTCCATGTCATTTTTTAAAATGATGTTGACAAACGTTCTGGATTCTGCTATACTAAAAACAGCCGTTGGGGAAGACACCCATCACAAAAAACAGTACGGTGAATACGATACCAGAGGGGAAGAAACCCATGCCAAAAAACGTAATGGTACAAGATGCTGCCGGTCATACAATTGGCAGTACCTATTTGAGAAGAGCAAAAGGACTTTTAAAAAGCGGTCGTGCCGTTCTGGTAGACGACCACACCATTCAGCTGCGTGCGTCTGCACAGAACGCAGCCGCTCCTGAGAATAAAAAGGAGCAGAATATGGAACAGGAAATTTTGTTTTGTGCAAAGGCATTTTATCAAAAATCAGAAACCGGATGTAGTTTGCTGACCATGGGCGATGCCAATGGAGAATCGATGGAAGTTTGGGAATTGGACGGAGAAGCTGCACCAGCGGTTATTATAGCGGAACTGCAACAGTTGCCATTGACGGATTATGTACTTCGCTTTGCTGTGCTTGGCAGTGCAGCATCGGAAATTCTGCGGTGTACGATAAAAACCGCAGCAGATACCAAAACCTATGCGTTAGAACAGGGACGGTATCAGCCACAGTATAGCCGGAAAACAGCAGATGGTACTTTGTTGCGTGTCTATGCTCTGCCAGTGCAGACGGATGCAGACGGGGCTGTGACAGTAGAAATGATGGCAAAACAGGCTGCTGTACAGGTTTTGCCGATACAGCCGGAAAGTGTCTATGCCGCTTTACCGCCGTATGATTACAGTGACTGGAAGCAGGAAACCGCCTCTGCAAATAAGGCAGTCATCAATTTGGCAAATGCCAAGCTGCCGAAAAGTGCATTGCTGCAAATTCTTGCAAATTGTGGCGAACAAGCAGATGTGAATTTGGAAAATGCTGATATTTATAATGATATGGAATAACCGCTTTTTGACTTGTAATATGAAATGAAAGAATCGCCCTTGCTTTTTTGGGAAGCAGGGGCGGTTTTGTTATAGTTGCGATTTGAAATCGTGTGATGTCTGAACAGGGAACACAGAATATTTCATATTATTGAATACACGTTATAGCAAGAGAAATAAAAATGTCAATAGCGAATTTTGTCGAATTATGAAATTAGAAAAAATTGTAGAATTATACAAAAGACGCTTTAAAATTTTGTTTATTTTTTTGTTTTAAAATAGATTGACAAATAAAAATCAGTATTATACAATAAAAGCAGAAAGAAAAAGAACAATTTGGTATTTTTATAGGACAAACAAGGAGGAATTTATGATGAAAAAAAGAAAAACGTTGTTGGCGCTTTCCATTGTGATTGGGCTGATGGGAATTTGTACAGCTTGTGGGGAAAAGGAAACAGTAGAAGAAGAGTCATCTGCTACTGTAATTGCCGTGGAAGAATGTAGCAGTGGGGATGGAGCAAAAATTACAACCGATTTCACACAAGCTCAACTCTATTACAAGTGTCTGAACACATTGGAAGCATTACGGCAGCTTTCCGGTTCTGTACGGATTCGGAACGGTGCAAATTCGGACACGATCACACAGGGGACGTTTGCATTTGATTTTACAGCCGACCAGTATCAGGCAGAGGTAAATTATCTGGATGCTGCGGAGGAAACGATTTGTTTGCAGACTAATACCTATTATAACACAGGCGGAACTGTTACTTCTCTTTATGATTATTATGGAGCAAAGGAAAATACTTATACAGTGGATGGAAATGGAGCGACAATGAACGGCGTTACCTTTGCAAATGCTGTAGTTGCAGCGGATGCTTCTGTACAATCCATTGGGGAGAGCAATTTGTATGCAACATTGGGACAAGATCCAACCAATGCCCATGAGTTGGCTGGTTGTTTTGTTCCACAGGAAATGACATTGGGTTATCTGGAGAATTTTGAAAACTGGGAGATTACTGGTACAATGGAAGTACAAGGCAGAACTTGTGCCATTGTCACAGGCACAGCAGAGCCAGACTATGGCAGTCGATTTGATGTTACTACATTTGAAATTCTGGTAGATCAAGAAACTGGCATTTGGATGCAGTACGAGGGTTATGATGAAGTAGGCGAAGTGGTGGACTATATTTATACACAGGATATCCAGTTCGGAGAGGAAGCTACTGCGGTGGAAGCGATTTCTGACGCTGTCACACAGGGCTATGCCTTTGAAGAAAATACGGCTTCGATCGTGGCAGAGTAATATTGCTATAGAGAATAGAAAACAAAAACCGCTTGCTTTCCAAAGGCAGGCGGTTTTGTGTTTTATGAATTTATTCTCCATAATAGGAAAATAGCTGGCAGGGAATCATACCATTATAGAGTTTTCGACGTTTGGTTGCTGGTTTGCCGAAGAAGGTTTCAAAATTGGCATCTGGGGAAATAATATAACAGGGATACTGTTTGTTTGCCGGAAATACACTGCCCATGATTTTGTACAGGGATTCGGCTGCCTGTATATCTAACAGTCGTTCTCCGTAAGGTGGATTGCAGACGATAATCTGTTCCGGCACAGTAGTAAAATCAACAATATCACGCTGCATGACCTGAATCCTTGCTTTCACGCCTGCCTTGCGGATATTTTCCTCAGAAAGCCGGATTGCCTCTGGATCACAGTCAAAACCGTATGCCTCAAAGGTTGCATCCCGCCGAATGGCAGCAATGGCTTCTGCTCTGGCATCTGCCCAAACCGTTGCCGGAATGCAGCCCCAGCGTTCTGCTGCAAAGTGGCGGTGCAATCCGGGAGCAATGTGCATGGCTTTGAATGCCGCTTCAATCAATAGTGTGCCGCTGCCGCAGAATGGATCACAAACAACGCTGTCCTGTTTCACTCTTGCCAAATCGACAATACCGGCTGCCAGCGTTTCTTTGATGGGGGCAGCATTGGCATTCCGCCGATAGCCACGTTTGTGCAGTCCCACGCCGGAACTGTCCAGATAAATGGTAGCAATATTTTTGCGGATGGAAAATTGAATCTGATGAACTGCACCGCTTTCCGCAAACCAGGAAGTATGATAATGTTGCCGCAGCCGTTCTACAGCTGCTTTTTTTAGAATGGACTGGCAGTCTGGTACACTGTGCAATTTGGAGTCCAGTGCATGCCCTTTGACCGGAAAGGCATCGTCTTTCCCAATCCATTCCTCCAGCGGCAGTTTTTTCATGCCCTGAAAGAGTTCTTCAAAGGTATAGGCTGGGAAGCTGCCCAACTGAATTAATACTCGTTCCGCTGTGGATAGACAGAGATTGGCTTTTGCCAGCAGTAGGGCATTCCCTCGAAATAAAATTCTGCCATCCTGTACCTGAATTTGTTCTGCTCCCAGTTTTTTCAATTCAAAATGCAAGGTGTGTTCCAGTCCAAAATGACAGGGACAGCACATTTGAAATGTGTTTTGCATGGTGATATTCCTTTCCTGTTTTTTCTAATCTAGAAAAAGAAGCACAGCAAAATTGGTGTGCTTCTTTTGTTTTTCTGATAAGATTGTTTTATTCAGGGGATTGCCCACTGTCAGGTTCTCCTC
>JAUNJC010000168.1:2552-3595 GCA_030523195.1 Oscillospiraceae bacterium | reverse complement strand
GTCTCTGTAGTAGTCGCTTCTGTGGTTGTAGTAATCTGCATGGGCAAGTATTCATTTTCAAATGAACTTTCAGAAGAGAAAAAGATCAAGTCCCAGTAGTAAAAATAATAATCCGGATCATTTTCCTTATAATATACACCGACTGCAAAATAATCATAGTTTTCATTCAAAATGGTTTTCCGATGACCATCCGAATTCATCCAGCCTTCTACAACACTTTCTGGCGTATTATAACCAGCTGCAATATTTTCTCCTGCCATACAGTTCATATTTATTCCATATTCTCCCAAAATTGTATACCAAGGCATACTATTCGGACGACTATGGGAATACAGTGTGATCAATTCTTCTGCACGCTGTCCGCACATCTCTTGCAGCAGCGGTGCAGTCAGAATCGGTGGGACGCCATTTTCCTCTCGCATCTGATTGATCTGTACAGATGCCAGTTCTACAAAGTTCTGCACATCAAATGAATCATCTGCTGCTGTAACAACATGATATCTTGGAAATGACAAACAAATGACCGTACATAATAGATAAATCAGACCCTTTAATTTTCTTTTCATAGGAACACCTCCCTAAAAAATTTTATGCCCTCTTCTTTCTTTATTGTAACAAATATAGAAAAAGTATTCAACTAAATCTTTGTTAAAATTGTGAAATGTTACGAAAAAAGCAAAAAATTTTTTGTGTAAAAAAGGAAAAACCGAACTGCAAAAAAATTACAGTTCGGTTTTTGTGCATTTGATATCGTTTTTCTTTCTAGCTGTCAATCAAATAACTTATTTCTGATTTTCTGTATTATGAAAATTTTCCTTCCGAATCATAGCCCGTTTAATCTTACCACCCAATGTTTTCGGCAATTCGTCTACATATTCAATGATACGAGGATACTTATAAGGTGCAGTGGTATGCTTTACATGGTTTTGCAGTTCCTTTGTCAGAGCATCACTCGGCTCATAGCCACGTGCCAGTACAACAGTAGCTTTTACAACATTACCACGAATCGGATCAGGTGCAGCGGTAACGGCACATTCTACAAC
>JAUNJC010000168.1:0-2542 GCA_030523195.1 Oscillospiraceae bacterium | reverse complement strand
GACTGCCGGATGTGCAACCAATGCACTTTCTACTTCAAACGGTCCGATTCGGTAGCCAGAACACTTAATAACATCGTCATTTCTACCAACAAACCAAAAATAACCATCTTCATCCGGTTCAAACACATCGTGAGAACAATATGTTCCATCTCCAAGAATTTCATCTGTCATTTCCGGATTCTGATAGTAACCAGTAAACAAACCAGCTGGATAAGCGTCTTTCAGATGCAGCATGGTCAAAGAACCTTGTTCTCCCGGCTTTACCTCTTCACCGTCATCCGTAAGCAAATGAATATCATACAGCGGAGAGGGTTTCCCAGTAGAACCCGGCTTCGGCGTCAGCCAAGGGAAGTTTGCAATCAAAACTGTTCCTTCTGTCTGTCCGAATCCTTCTCGAATTTCCTTTCCCGTCAATTCCTTCCACTTATTGAATACTTCCGGATTCAGCGGCTCTCCAGCCGTTGCAAAGTTTTCAATACTGGACAAATCATAAGCTGCTACATCCTCCTGTAACATAAATCGATACATGGTCGGCGGTGCACAGAACGTTGTCAGCTTGTAATCCTGCATCTTTTGCAGCAAATGGGTCGGAATGAATTTCTTCATATCATAAGCAAAAACAATAGCTCCGCAAATCCACTGTCCATAAATTTTACCCCAGCCAAACTTTCCCCAACCGGAATCAGAAACACTCATATGCAACTTATTTTCCTGCACCTGCTGCCAGTATTTTGCAGTTACAATATGTCCCAGCGGATGAGCATGGTTATGCTGTACCATCTTTGGATTTCCAGTTGTACCAGAGGTAAAATAAACAATTGCTACTTCATCGGCTTTGGTCGCTGCTTCGCCAGTCGGACGTGGGAAGACATCAGGATACTGTGCCATCTCGTTTGCAAAGTCATGCCAACCATCCCGCTTTCCTGCAACCAGAACCTTATGCCGAATACTTGGCACTTCCTTCTGTGCAGTCTCTACTTGTTCCACAACATAAGGATCATCTACACAAACCATGGTATAAATCCCAGCACTGATTCCCCGATAAATCAAGTCTTTTGCAGAGAGCTGAAGAGATCCCGGAATCAGAATGGCACCAATTTTATGCAGTGCAACAGCACAAATCCAATATTCCCAACGACGGCGAAGAATTAGCATGACAACAGTTCCCTTCTGTATGCCAAGGTGCTGGAAATAGTTTGCTGCCTGATTGGAAAGACGGGAAATTTCTGTAAAGGTAAATGTCCGCTCTACCCCATCATCATCACACCAAACCAATGCCTTTTTCTCTGGTTCCTGCTTTGCCCACTCGTCTACGATGTCAAAACCAAAATTGAAATTCTCTGGTACATTGACACGGTAATTTTGCTTAAAGTCCTCGTAACTGTCGAAATCAATACGAGGAAGATATTTGTCCAGTAACATAATTATAAACATCCTTTACCTGAATTGTATCTGGAATACAACAGTCTCATGCTTCCAGATATACATTTTATTATATCTAACTTTTTCTACTCTGTCAAGAAAAGATTGTTTTCTTAGGCAACAACAAATTGTAAATACACAAAAGGAATCGTCTTTCCCAATCACAGCACAAATTGCCTGCAATTTATTTTCAGAAAAATACAACCAAAAATGTTATCCTTTTAAAGTTCCGATTCGTTTTACTCTTTTTTTCCTGTTTTTCATTCGTTCTGTTATCTGATTGCAAATACAATCCATTCCCACAGCAGAAAACCCACATAAAAGGATAAAATATGGCAGTATGTATTGAGACTTTCCTTCAAATACCATATGATACAAAAATCCACCCAGTACAATCAAAATCAAAGCACAACAAAGAATATTTTTCTTTTTAAAGCAACATATAACACCCACAAATGCTCCCAAAAAGACAATCATTTGATAAATATTCATATATTCCATTGCTTTTTTCATGCCATCTCCGCAAATATAATTTGCAATTTTTCCAGCATCCTTATACCTATTGCCTGCAATATTCAGCCATATGCAGGAGTAAGTTGGTTCATTCCATTGTGACATATTCTTTTCGTAAAAGAAGTCATTCGTTTCCTGATAATTGTGTGCAAAGTAAGAAATTCGTTCCTTTATCTGCTCCATAGAGGCTTTTGCAGAATCTTCTGTGATGAAATTATTTGCTTCATGATTCCCTACCGTATAACCTCCATTATACCATCCAGCAGCCGTACAGCCCACCACATTATTGGGATAATTTAATCCCATGACTGCAAAAGAAATCATAGGAACTGCACCTTCCAATTTCACATCACTTCTAGATTCATACATTTTACAAACCGCAGAATTTACATTTACTGTGATCAAAGCCGCTACAACAATATATAATAAATCCGCCAGCTTACGTCTACGAAGAAGTTTTACAACCGCCAGAATCGCCATTGCAGCAAATACAATATAATTATTAGATTTTATCATAACTGCTATGCCAATACATAAGACAGAAAAAATTGCCCATATGTATTTGGTTTTCTTCTCACTTTGAAAATACAGGATCTCAAATAAAACT
>JAUNJC010000167.1 GCA_030523195.1 Oscillospiraceae bacterium | reverse complement strand
ATATCAACAGCTTCTACAAAGCTTTTTCCAAAGAATTCTTGTACGAAAGAAATATTATCTCCGCCTTTTCCTTCACTGAACCGATACCATTTTCCGTTCTCGCTTGGAGCATTGTCCATTATGTGAACACTATCATGCTCTGTCATAATATATTCTTTTCCAACACGTTTGATTTCTACGCCTTGTGTCATCAAAAACTGTGGCAGATTGACACGATTTGCATGGTCGATTTCTTCTTCTGTTTTATGATGTGAAGAAATGCTTTCAGGAACAGCTTTTGTAGCTTGCTGCTTCTGAAATCTTGTTTGCAGTTCTGTAATCAAATCTTGACGAAAGGAGACTTCCATAGAATGTAAAGACGGATTCTCATGCAATCCTTTCTGTAATTGCTCAATTGCTATAGCGTAGCCGATTTTATCCGCTATTTGTATGAGTCTTTCTTTTCTGTTAGCATTTTTCTCTTTCATGGTTTCTCTTACTTGAGTTTCTGGTACTGGTTTTTCTGATATTTTCTTTTCATCAGTAGCGAGTATTTTTTCTTTTACTGCTGCATGTCCTTTGACATGTAAGATTTCACGTTCTTTCAGTGTAGTAAAAAGTGTATCAAATGCTGCATTGATTGTTTTTCGTTCCTCTCCACGAGGATAGGCATAAATCGGTTCTCCATTTTGTGCGATTCCTACTGCACTTTCTGCATGACCGCACAAATAATCAGACCGATTGGGAGCAAGTTTATCTTCTACATAACACGCAAAAGCACGTGCGAACATTTCTACACTGCTTGCCCAATATCCCTTGTCATTTTTGCTGTACAGCTTGTCCATTTCAGCGGAATTTGTGTAGTATTCAGAACGAACTTTTTGCGGCTTCGCAGGATAACTTTCCTCCGAAAAGAGATATGCCAGATTCAGCAAGCTATCCATATCATGCAGATGCAAGCTCGGCTCAAAATTCAATTTTTCAGACAGTGCATCCAGTATTGCATGATAAGAAAAGGTTCTCTCATCTTCCTGATATTTGCGATGTTCTTCTGCATCAAATGATGTGATACATTCTGCAATTGCAGTGTCTATCGCAATTTGTTCTGGTTCTGTCTTGTTCTCATAGTCAAAATCGTGCCGGATTTGTACAGCAAATCTGTCCTGATACTTCTTGGAATTCGCTTTCCTTTGTGACCTCACTTCTTCTACAGAAAGTGTTTTCCATTCCATGGCTTCTAGAATTGGTCTTATGAATGCATGATATTCCATTGTGGCATATGAAGCTCCAGTTCCCAGAAAGAAATCCAGAGCATGTCCCCATTCATGAGCAAGTGACCCAGCTCCCTTCATTTTGGTCAGATTGATAACATTTCTGTCTGGTTCAAAGTGTGCCAGTGCATTGCCTTTTCCTCTTGCTCCATAGGCAATGGAAAGATTGCCATCAAGAGAAATGTCAGATTCCTGAATTCCTAATGCCGCAGCCAAATCCTGAAATGCTTCATAAGAGTAATTCAGATGATACTGTCGTTCGCTCTGACTTTCCCAGTTTCCAAATTCTCCACCATAAAATCCGAACGTTTGCAGCATATCTTCGCCTGTTATCTCTCTGCCGTTCCGGTAATCTGCTCCTGTTCGTTCTATCTGTTCCAGCGTGGCTGGTACAAATTGCTTTTTCCGGCTCTTTTTCTTGGGCGGCATCTGCCCCTGTGTCTGGGCTAACTCTTTTTCACGCCGAATCGCATATGCCTTTGCTTCTTCTGCCGTGGCAAAGTTGTTTTCCACCACTTGATTCTGTCCGGTAAGCAAACAATATGTATCCGGTATCCAGTTCTCTTCATGAAAGAATCGTTCCTCATTCCGATAGGAATAATACTGGCTTTTTCCTCGCCGAAATTGCAGCACTGTATCATTAAACTGGATGTTGGTACCGTCATACTGGAAAATTCCATATTTGCTCAATGCCTTTTCTTCTTCCGTATACAGGAACTGCTTTTCCCGAATCTTTCGGTCAAGCAGATATGTTCTATCCGGAGTACGCAGCAACTTGCGTGTCAGGCAACCATAAGATTCTCTTCCGTTCATATAGTAATCCTGTACCAGAGAGGATAAAAACGTATGCACTTCATCTTCTGTTTTCAATTGCATCGCCCTATCCCGTACATCCGAGACAAAAGCAAGATACCCATCCTGATAGACTGAGGTATTTTGAGTCGGTTTTGCCGGAAGATTGTCATGAATCAGTTTGACAAAAAAGACAACACGCTTTGGCAGCCCATCATCCAGCATTTTTTGATAATCCGGCGTTTTCCAGACTTGTTTTTTGGTAATGTATTTCTCTCGCTCTATCGGTGTCCAGTCTGTCACATCAGACAATTCCAGATTTCTGGTGTTCCAGATGTCTTTCTTTGCACCGCCGATTTTCTGTCCAAAATCTTCTATTTTATCCGATTCTGCCATATCTTTTCCTCATTTTCTATTACATCACATGCATATTCTGGTTTGTGACTGGAGAAGATATAGTCTCTTTCTCCAGTGAAAAGAATAAGCTGTTCTTCTTTTTCCTGAACCTGAATACCGAAGCATTCAAAATACAGTTGATACTTTTCACAATGAAATTCCGCCTGTCCTTTTTTATAATCGACAATCAGCATACCGCAGAAAACTTCTTCCTCTATGACAGCTTGCAGCACATCTTCGCTGGTTTCTATGAGATACAGATTGGGATATACTTTGATGGAAAGCATTATAGTGATTCTCCTTTTTGCTGTTCTTTGTTTTTTTGCTGCTGCGGCTTTGTCCTTTCCTGATGCTGTATTCTTTCATGCTGCTTGTGAAGCTGTTTTCTTGAGAAGAATACTGCACCTTTATCTTTTTTATGGATTGTAATTTTTGATTGATTCCCATCAATGACAGCAGAGTGGTCTACGCCCTCCTGTTTTAGCTCTTGAATTGCCTGACGTGCTTCTGATTCCGTCATACGTTGTGTGTAGCGTTCCTCTTTTGATAACTTTTTGTAGAACTCTGGATTGATATATTCTTTCCCATGTTCTGTTTTGACAGCCGATTCGACAGCACGGAACGCTTGTTCATTTTCTTTGGATACGGTAATCGCTATTGTTTCTCCTTGACTACGTTCTACCGCAGAATAGGGGATATTCTGACTATCTAACGACTGCATGATTTTTTCTGCTGTGGTTCTGGATTCATTTGTTACCAGACGTTCTTGTTTTGGCAGGGAAGCGTAGTATTCGGGATTTACTTTGATGGGTTCTGTCATGTGTTTTTCAGTTTTGATGTCTTCTGGAGTAGATGGCATGTCCGGGTCTTTTTCTGTCAATTGTTTTGAATTTTCAATAATTTCTGTGCTTTTTTCAGCGGTCTGTTCTATCACTGTTTTCTTTTCCTCTGTTCTTATCTGAATGCTGTCATTCACAATTTCAGCAAATTCATGTAAGGCTGTAGTATTGCGATTATCAATTGCAATTGTCACAATATTGGCATCTGTTAAAGACAATGCAGTAAAAGAAATTCCCATTGCAGCAAGATTCTCCAGAATTCCCATTGCGTGTTCTTTTTGAGAGCTTGTGTTCATAGAAAAAAAGTGATAAAATAAGAGTATGGAAAAAG
>JAUNJC010000166.1 GCA_030523195.1 Oscillospiraceae bacterium | reverse complement strand
GTCCAGCCGGTTTCTGCGGTTACTTTTTGAATGCTTTCCCAGTATGCACCTGCACCATCAATGAATTGAATTGTGGTCTCCCGATTGCTGCCGTCAGACAGAATCCAGAAGTGAATCCCATCAAAGCCAGTCCAATCTGCACCATTCAATTTCTTGGTAACACCACAATAACCAGCACCGCCTGCTTCTACGCTGTAGTTATATTGCATTGCATTGGTTCCATTTTTAACGTGTTCTGTATCCAGTGCAACAGTAACCGTGTCACCACTGCTGTTTTTGTGGTAAGCGGCTGCGAGTTCCTCTGTATCTGCGTAATCTTCAAAGTTGTCAATGATACTCTTTTCTTCTTTTTCTGCGTTGGAGTCTATGACATTTACCAGAACGGTCGGCTGATTTCCTTCTGTAGTTAGAATGGTGAATTTATAACTGCCGAGTTCCAGTCCCTGTAGAACACTGGTGGAAATTATAATGGTGTTATTCTGGATCGTATAATCTGTTCCTTCAGAAAGTGTTGTGTCAGCCAGCTGTACACCAGAAATACTGCCCAGTTCCATTGTGGCATGCATCTCTAAATCTGTTGGATGGATAATATCAAAGGTTGCCTTTTTCGGAGAAACACTGTTCTGTGTATTTTTTGCATTCATTCGTTCTGCGTGTGCCATGATGGTATCACAGGCTTCTTGTGTTGGGTTTCCGTTTGCATCTCCCTTATAATAAACAGTATAAGTGTCGTAATCTGGATAGAGGGTTCCATCACTGGTGAGAGATGCCAGCATCCAGTAATTGGTTCCCGCATATTCTACCCCCTCATAGGTGTTGCCTTCAAAAATATCAAACCATTCTTGATAAACATCTGCCCGTTCTGTACGGTCTTTCCATCCGAATTCTTCTACAATGACAGGTTTGTTGGCAGCAGCAGCATCTTCTCCGTGCTTTTTGAACCAGAAATTTCCCTGTTCTTTGGTTAATCCCCATTGGTCACAGTAAACATGAATCGTTCCGTAATCAATATTCGGTAAGTCAATCAGTTGCAGCCAATCCATACCGGAACTGCCATGATAAACATACTTGTGTTCGCCCTCTGGAAAATCATTATAGCCATAATTATAAAAGCCTTCATCGCCCACAGCCAGCATGTGATTGGAGTCGATGGATTTTACAAAATCGCTCATTTCAGATGCCCAGTTTACCACTATATTTTCAGTGCATCCACCATCCGATTCGCATCTTGGCTCATTCGCAAGTTCCCAGGAAAAGATAGTGGGATCGTCTTTATACTTGATACCAGTATATACATTTTCGTGATTCAGCATGGTTTCAATATAATTTTTATACCACGCTTTAATAGTTTCATTGGTATAGAAATCATCGTGACCGCTGACGTTTTCACCAGTAAGTTTTGCCCATTTTACATATTGTCCCATACCGCCGAATGCTTCCCAGTTATTTGTAAAGGTAATCAGCAGGCGAATGCCTTCTTGTTCTGCTTTATAGATGACGTAGTCCAGTTTTTGCAATCCATCTTTTCCTTCATTGACTACAGGTTTGCCCAAATCAGCATCAAAATATTGATAATAAATGCCTTCCTTTTCACCAGATCCATCTATGCTGTCTGTAAAAACAGGATAGCCGTCTGTGCTGACCTGATCTGTTTTTACGCCAACGTCCAAGTTTCCCCAGGTACGAATGACCTTTAATCCCATTTCGGCAGCGTCTTCTATGACCTGATCCACATCATATTGTGGTTTGAAATTTAAATAATAGTTATTGGTACCGGCATAATAAAATGTAGAGCCATCCAGTAAGAACTGTGTGCCATCTGATGTGACAAATCCTGTCCGTTCTGCTGCCTGTGCATGAGAAGATGTTCCTGTTATTGCAAGGCTGCTGATAACCATTGTCATTCCTGTTGCGAGTGCGATCCATTTTTTCATAACGATCATTTCCTTTCTAATCATTTGTTTTTACTCATTACTTATTAACTGTGCGAATGAGGATGCGGTGTTCATAAAAGAATATAAGGCCACCTTTTCTTTTCCTGTTTTACAGGAAAAATAAAAAGTGTTTGCATCATAATCATCGGTTTTGTTTTTTGTAAGCTAAAATCTTGATTATATTTTAGCTTATTTTTCAGTTAATGTCAACTTAATTTTAGCTTAAATCACATTTTTCTACTTTTGTTACAAATTATGGGTCGTTAAATTGCACATATTGTACAAATATTCATGCATATTTTTTTATTCCCCTCTTACTTTTAATGAAATTTAGTTAAATTTTAAGTAAGATAACTGGAATTTGTACTGAGAGATAAAAGAAATCTATTATAATGGCTGCTGTTTTTCATTTCTCAATTGTAAAATTTCTAAAATTCACGTAAAAATCGATTGACAAACGGGAATATTTTGATATAATTTAGTTAAAATCCAAGCAGGGTATTTTACAATGTGTAAGGAAAAGCAAATCAAAAAAGGATGTGAGTTATTTGGCAAAGGCAGTTCGAATGTCTGATATTGCAAAACGGCTGCATGTCAGTACGGTTACTGTTTCAAAAGCACTTGCTGGAAAAGACGGTGTCAGTGAAGATCTTAGAAAAAAAATTCAAACTCTTGCAGTAGAAATGGGGTATCAATCTCAGAAAAACAAGGAAGAGAATGTTAATCGCTATACAATTGGAATTATTACTTCTTATCGATATATTGAAAAAGGGCAGTCCTTTTATTGGGCACTCTATGAACGTTCTCTTTTTCATCTCTCTCAAAATGGGCATACAGGCATTTTAGAGGTGATAACAGAAGAGGCAGAGGAAAAATTATGGATTCCTCGTCTGATTCAGGATCAACGAATTGATGGTCTGATTGTTATGGGAAACTTTTCATTTGAATATTATAAAATGTTAGAACAAACCAAAGTTCCATTTTTAATTTTGGATGCTTTTCATGCAGAATTGCAGCAGGATTGTGTGATTTCTGATGGATATTATGGAATGTATATTATGACAAAATACTTAATTGGAGTTGGACACAGGGAGATTCAATTTGTAGGTTCCATTGACCAAACCAGCAGCATTTTAGATCGTTATTATGGATATTGTCGTGCTATGCGAGAAGCTGGCATTTCTGTTATGGCGGAGCAGGTTTTACCCGATCGGGATGTAGAGGGAAAAATTTTTGTTTCATTAGAAAATTTAAAAAGAATGCCAACAGCATTTGCCTGTAATTGTGATATCACAGCGTATACACTGATGAAGCAATTGCAGGCATTGGGGGTATCCATTCCAGATGACGTTTCTTTGGTTGGGTTTGATGATTTTATTTTTTCTGATCTTGCGAATCCCCCCATTACCACCTATGCGGTAGATATCAATTTGATGTCCAAGAGAAGTGTACGGCAATTACTTTGCCGCATAAAAAATCCCAATTCTCCGATTCGGCATATTGTTGTTAGCGGAACTATGATAGAAAGAAAAAGTGTTCGTTTTATTACAGAGAAATAAAGATAAATAATATGCATGATATATAAGTTAATTCATATTTTTGATGTAGATAAATGCATTTATTTTTTATATTTAATCGAATAAATATAAAAAATTATCACTTTTATAAAATAATTTATT
>JAUNJC010000165.1 GCA_030523195.1 Oscillospiraceae bacterium | reverse complement strand
ATTCTTTTTCCATGCTCTTATTTTAACACTTTTTCTCTATGAACACAAGCTCTTATAGCAAGACGGATCATATCACCATTCAGAATGATGGGGATGAAATTGGCTTTACCATTAGAATTGAGGTAGCAGCTGGGGAAGCTGTTCCGGAAATCGCCGCCTATATGCCAACGATTTACAATGCAGATACCGGAGAATATTTGCAAATCAAAGGAGAGGTGCGAAAGGGCGATGTGATTACGATTACGACCAAAACAGGCAATAAGACCATTACACTGACACGAAACGGTGTAGACAGCAATATGATCAACCGCCTTGTAGCAGGTTCTGCGTGGCTTTCCTTGCGTGAAGGACGCAATACCTTTCATGTGCAGGCGGTACGTGGTGTGAAAAATCTAAAAGTGACGCTGATACACCGAAACGCCTATCTGGGGGTATAAGATGCAACTTGAGATTTATGAATTACAGGCAAATGGAGCAACCGTGCAAATTATATTGGAAGCCATCTGTGATAGCTTTTGCAGTCTTCTTTGGGATGTAGAATATTATCAGTGTGGGCAGTTTGAAATTTACATTGCTGCCAATGTACAAAATCTTTCCATTTTTCAGAGAGGTCGGATTGTGGGACGGGACGATGACCGGCAGCACTATGGTATCATCGAAACGGTGTCATTGGAAACCGATGCGGAAAATGGAGATTATCTGACCATAACGGGACGATTTTTGATGTCTTTGCTTAGCCGGCGAATCATCTATCCTGCATTGTCTTTTTCCACGATGACAACATACCGTGACATTGTACAGACAGCCGTATTACAAAATGGGATGCAATCCGGCAATCGTCTGCTTCCTGGGCTACAGCTTGGTGCTGTGTCTGGTTCTTGCTGGGAACAAACTGCACGATTGCAAGTCAGCTATGATAATCTGATGGATTGGATCTACAAAATCTGTGAAATCACGGGAGGAACTGCAAATATCAGACTTGTGGAAACAGCAGGAAACAGCGGATTTTATACGATGCAGCTGGAATTATCGGATGGCACAGATCGCAGTATCTTGCAGGAAAATAATCCGCATATGGTTTTTTCCGATGGCTATAACAATCTGCTGCGGTTTGATTATGCAGTAAATGCTGCCGTTCAAACGAATGCTGCTTATGTATTTGGTGCTGGTGAGGGTGCGGACAGAAAGCACACACTATATTACAATGGTACAGAGCCGTCCCAACTGCATCGCTATGAAGTCTATGTGGATGCAAAGGACATCGCACAGGAAACGCAGAATGAAGCCGGCGAAACCATTCTGATTCCGGATGCGGATTATTTTGGCTTATTAGAAGAGCGTGGGACAGAAAATCTTGTGCCGGTATCGGAAGCCTGTGAATCTACAATTGCTACGGATAGCCTGCAATATCAGTACAACAAGGACTATTTTGTTGGGGATTATATGACGGTGGAGCATACTTGTTTTGGCTTGCAGCAGCCGAAAATTCAACTGGTCGGCATGATTGAGAGCTTTGATCAGAATGGCAGAGGGCTTACACCAACATTTAAAGTTTGAGGTGAGTTTATGGGATTTTCCTATGGATTTTTTAATGCAAAAAACTTGGACAGGGTGTATACAGCGGAGGACTTTACGAGTTATTTGTCCAGTCTGATCTGCAATGGTATTCTGGATACCTATGGACAGTGCTTTTCTGTCACTGCAAACGGTAATTTATCCGTTAGTATCGGCACGGGAAAGGCATGGATCAATGGGCATTACTTTATCAATGACACAAAGTACACGTTGGATTTGTCCCAGTATGTGGACGAATCTTTGACGAGATTTGTTGTCATTGGCATTAGCTGCGACGTCAGTGATGCAGTGCGGATGTGCAAACTGGAAGGGAAGGCTGGAACGGCTGCAACCGCCCCCTCTGTTCCGACATTGGAAAATACAGATACGAAAACGTATTTGACGCTGGCGGTTGTTCGCTTAGATGGCGGTATCACAGAAATTACAAAGCAACATATTACAGACTGTCGGGAAGATAGCAGCGTATGCGGTTACTGCAAATGCATTCTGGGCAAGTGTAAAGTTTCCGAGATTCTCTCCTCCCTTTCCCAGTACACTGCCAAGGTTGCGGAACTGACCAAGAAGCTTTCTGACCAGCAGACCCAGATTGCAGATATGCAAGCGAAGTTGGAGGACTTCACTTCTGACATGGTCACTGCCGGACAGTGTGGGGAAGATGTCTACTACATTCAATATGCAGATGGCAGCCTGCTGCTGCGTGGTACAGGGGCTACCTATGATTATGAGCTAAATGGAAATATTTCTATTTTCAAGGGTAACACGGATATTACAAAAGTGACAATTGGCAGCGGCATCACACGAATCGGCAACTATCTTTTTTACAAGTGCTACAATATGGCATCCATCACACTCTCCTCTACCCTAACGCAAATTGGAAGCCATTCCATGGCACAATATGACGATTATGCTGAGGTAGTGCATGGATTATGGACGCTCACCATCCCACCAACGGTAAAGAAAATGGATGATTACGCTTTTTCACATAATGCTATGACAGAACTCATCGTTCCCTCCAGTGTATCTACGATGGGGGATTATGTGTTTTCGGATTGTGCAGCCTTGAAAACAGTCAGGGTGGAAAGCGGCGTAATCGGTTCCTATATGTTTACCCATTGTGCTGCCTTAAACAGCTTGACCATTTCCGAAAATTGTAAGAGTATAGGAGAAAATGTGCTGAGTTATTGCAAAAAACTAACCACTATTACTTATGAAGGCAGTTTGGAGCAGTGGGCAGCCATCACCAAACCAGCCAACTGGATTCAAACGGGCGACCATCAGCACAACGGTTATTTGCAGAAAATTCAGTGCCTTGACGGCTATTTGGAGTATAACTTTGAAAATAATGAGTGAGTGGAGGAGAAATAATTAATGTGGAAATTTCTTGTAAAACAACAAAAGATTGAGGTTTTAGAACGTGAGACTTTAGCAGATAAGCAAATCGCATTTGTGAAAATAAAGTTTTTTTTTGATTGTGATTGGAAGAAATTTCACAAAGTAGTACAGTTTTCTCAATGTGATGAAACATACAATGTCGTACTTGGTATAAACGGTATTTCTTGTCACTTACCTTCAGAACTTCATGCGGGCAGTGTAAAGATGAGTATTTTCGGTTATGAGGTTGAGAGCGACACAACGATTCGTGCAACAACGATTCCGGTTATGCTAAATATACGGCATTCGGGTTTTATAGGGGATGCGGAGCCTCCAATTCCTCCAACTCCCGATTTGTATACACAACTACTGAAGAAAATCGCTGAGATACAGTCCGGTGCAAATGGTAAGGATGGACTTTCTGCTTATGAACTCGCAAAAGAGAATGGTTTTGTCGGAACACTTGATGAGTGGCTGGAAAGTTTGAAGGGAAAAGACGGGAAATTGGACTGCACTGCCATTACAATTGCAGAAATTGATGCGATCTTGAATGGTTCTATGTCCGATGATCCGGACAATCCAGATGCGGAAGAAATCACAAACGAGGAAATTGACAGACTATTTTAAGTAAAAAAATAATACCACGTACGCTGCCGCCGTTGCACAAGTCCAGTAAAAACGGACAATAGAAAAAATAGCCCTCCTATGGTATAA
>JAUNJC010000024.1 GCA_030523195.1 Oscillospiraceae bacterium | reverse complement strand
GGAATTTATTTACTTTCCAAGAACTGCTATAAATGATCTATCTGGATAAAATCAAATATACAGATTAAAAATATAGATTATAAATCAATATCTTTATTATTAAATTGTGCGTTTATCACAAAAAAATGGTTCTTATTTTGTAAGATGCATAGATTTTTTTATGTAGTTTCTGGATTTTTATTGACAGCATGGTGTTGATATAGTAAAATAAGTGTAAAAATGTGCATGAAAATTGTGCAATTTGCAAGAAATAAAATGATAACAAATAAGGAGGATTTTTTATGAAGCACAACAAAAAATGGTTTGCAGCTAGTTTGGCAGCAACAATGGCAGTCAATGCCGTTTGTCTGTCATCGCTTTTTTCGGGTTCTGCAGCGGATGTAGTCAAGTATGAGTTTGAGGACGGCACTATTACTGGTGCTACCACAGCAGTAGAAGAGGCAGCAGGTGCAAGCGGTGGAAAAATCGTACACTTGAAGGACGCAGGTGATACATTGACCATTAAAGTCAATGTGGAAAAGGCTGGCATGTACGATATGAATGTTTGTTACGCAACAGACGGCGGAGCAAAGACGCAGAAAATGAATATCAATGGTACACCCCAGTCGGATATTGCCTTTTCCAATCAGTCTGCTTTTAAGGAATCTAAGGTTGCTACCGTGAAGCTGGAAGCCGGCGAAAATACCATTGAAATTGTCAGCTATTGGGGCTGGACACAGTTCGACTATATGACTTTGACAGAACCGGTTTATCCAGAATTGACTGCAAGCAGTGTGCTTTCCGATAAGAGTGCAACTGCTGAAACGCAGTCTCTGATGAATTATCTGGCAAGTGTTTATGGGAAACATGTCATTTCTGGTCAGCAGGAAATTTATATGTATGGTCCACATGACTTTGAATATGAGTTTAATTATATTCAGGAAAAGACGGGTGAACTTCCTGCAATTCGAGGGTTTGATTTTCTGAATAGTGCCAATGTTTTATATGGCAGTGAAGATGGAACTGTTGACAGAATGATTAACTGGGCAAAGGATAAAAATGGTATTGTTACTGCTTCTTGGCATGTAACAGTACCGAAGAACTTTGCAAATTATACACTGGGTAGTAAAATAAATTATGATGATGCTACCTATGCAGTTTGGAGTGATAATGCAAAAACTGTACCAGCTACTGACTTTGATACCTCTAAGGTTTTGGAAGAGGGTACAAAGGAACGGGAGTACTATATGCTCTGCCTGAAGGCATTGGCAGAACAGATTCAAAAGTTGCAGGATGCCAATGTACCGTTGATCCTTCGTCCGCTGCATGAAGCAGAAGGCGGCGGCGGAGAAGATGGTTCTTGGTTCTGGTGGGGACAAGATGGTTCTGCTGTTTACAAAGAACTGTGGAAACTCACCTACAAAACCCTGACAGAAGACTATGGTCTGCACAACCTGATTTGGGAATGGAATAGCTATACCTATGATACTTCTACTGACTGGTATCCAGGGGATGAATATGTAGACCTGGTTGCTTATGATAAGTATAACTGTACAGACTGGTCTACTGGCAGTGCTGTTTTGGTACACAATGACAGTGCAATTGGCGGCACATTCTATAGTCTGGTAGAACAGTATGGCGGCAAGAAGATGGTGGCTATGGCAGAAAACGACAGCATTCCAACACTGGAAAACTTCCAGATGGAAAAGGCAGGCTGGCTGTATTTCTGTCCGTGGTATGATGGTGGTTCGTATGATACCAACTTCTTATCAAATGAGTTGTTTAATAAAGTAGAAGATTTGAAAACAATCTATCAGAGTGATTATTGTATTACGCTGGATGAGCTGCCAGAAGATTTGTATGGCAATGGTGGTACAGTCATTACAACTACCACGAAGGAAGGACAAACCACTACTTCAACCACCAAGACCACAACGGTAACCACGACCACAACAAAGGTACCGGATGCAATTATGGCAGATATTAAGAAAGATGATGCCAACTTTAAACTCAGTTTTAGTCAAGCAATGGGAGATAAGGTATATCTTGTTCTGGAATTGGATAAAGACGTTACCTATGCAAATGGGTGTCTGGGTGTTTCTGTGACGATAGATGGTACAGATTACTGGGTATCCTATAAGTGGGAAGCTACAAAATCTGGTGAAACCATTGTGGATTTGAGCGGAGAACCATTTAATGTAATTCTCAGCAGCAGCAATAAAGAAGTAACCGATTCCGATGTGATTGCAAAGGTAGTAGAAGCTGCACAGGAACAGAAGAGTGCAGAAGTACAGACATGGTGGGCAAATGACGGAGCAGGCGAATCTGTGGATACCACAAAGGTAACATTGACGGCGGCATATATTCCGGATAACGGCGGTTCTGCAACAACGACAACGGTAACAACAGTGGATACGGAAGAAACCACAACTACGCCGGAAACCACGACTACAGAAGATACCGCAGAAACCACAACGACTACAAATGGCGGCGGTGTTACTTCTTATGGCGATGTGAATCTGGATGGTAAGGTAGACCTGACCGATGCGATTACCATAAATAAATATATGGCAAAGGCAATTGCGGAATTTACGCCAGCACAGTTGGCAAATGCAAACTGCGATATTTCAGATGGTACAAATAATGTAAATGAAGCGGATGCAACTGCGTTGACAAACTTTGTTATCATGCTGGAAGAAAAACTGCCAGTAAATCATTCGACTACAAATTAAGTCATTATTTTTCATTTTGCAAATAGGAAATTTGGCTGCACAGTATTTTGGATATTGTGCAGCCGATTCTTTTTGGCAGTTGACAAGCTTTTGTCCCTGTGGTATAATCAGAAAAACGACAGTTCATTTGCACCATCCTGTCGAAAAACAAAACTAGGGCTGCCAAAATTTCAAACTGGATAACAGGCAGCAAGTCTGTTGTCATAGAGGAAAAAACAGGCGGTCTTTCTTTTTAAGAAAGTCCGTTTTTTAGTGTCGATAGAAAAGGAGAATCAATATGTACCAGCTCAAAACAAAGGCAGCATTTGACAGTGCGCATTTTTTAAGTGGATATCAGGGAAAGTGTGCCAACCTGCATGGCCATCGCTGGACAGTGGAAGTGATGGTAGAGCAGGAAAATTTGCAGACAGAGGGCGTTTGTCGAGGCATGCTGATTGATTTCGGTGACTTGAAAACAGCACTGCGGCAGTTGGCAGCGTACTATGACCATGCTTTGATTTATGAGGAAGGGTCGCTGCGGCAAGCAACCGTACAGGCATTGCAGGAAGAGCAGTTTCGTTTGATTGCAGTGCCGTTTCGTCCAACGGCAGAATGTTTTGCAAAACATTTCTTTCAATTGCTGCAACATCAGAACCTACCAGTAAAGCAAGTGGTAGTTTATGAAACGCCGGACAACTATGCTGCCTATGAGGAGGCATAAATTAGATGGAAATAAAGTTTCGGGTTGCAGAGCAGTTTACCAGTATCAATGGAGAGGGGACACGTGCCGGGGAATTGGCAGTTTTTGTGCGTCTCTGTGGCTGTAATTTACATTGTAGTTACTGTGACACACAGTGGGCGAATCAGGCAGATGTTTCTTATACACTTCAAACCGCAAAAGAAATTGTACAGGCAATTTTGCAGACAGGCATTCGCAATGTTACACTGACCGGTGGAGAACCGTTGTTGACACCACACGTAGAAACATTGATTGCTGCCATCACTGCTGAACCATCTCTTTCACTGGAAATTGAAACAAATGGCAGTATCCCCTTGCGGCCATTTGCAGCAATACAGCCACGCCCTATTTTTACGATGGATTATAAGTTGCCATCCAGTGGGATGGAATCGCAGATGTATCTGGAGAATCTGGCATGGTTGCAGTCGGAGGATACTGTGAAATTGGTGGTCGGCTCTCATGTAGATTTGGAGCGGAGTGCAGCATTAATCGAACAGTATCATCTAACAAATCGCTGTCATGTGTATTTTAGTCCAGTTTTTGGGGCCATAGACCCAAAGGAAATGGTACAATTCTTGATACAAAAACAATTGAATGGGGTGCGGCTGCAATTACAGCTGCACAAGTATATCTGGGATCCACAGGAACGTGGTGTCTAATGATAAGAAAGGAAGCGGCAGGAAAAATGGCGATCGATACGGAAGCAATTGCCTATCATATAAAAGGCATTTTAAAGGCATTGGGGGAGGATCCCAATCGGGAAGGTCTACAAGAAACACCGGAACGAGTGGCAAGGATGTATGCGGAAGTCTTTGCGGGGATGCAGTACAGCAATCATGAGATTGCACAAATGTTTGGAAAGACCTTTTCCAAGCCGGAAACGGATGTAGGACAGACGGTTGTGACCATTAAAGATATCAGCGTATTTAGTTACTGTGAACATCATATGGCATTGATGTATGACATGCATGTCAATGTTTCCTATGTGCCGCATGGAAAAGTACTGGGATTGAGTAAGGTGGCAAGAATTTGTGATATGGCAGCGAAGCGATTGCAATTACAGGAGCGATTGGGGCAGGATATTGCAGAAATTATTATGGAGGCTGCTGAAACACCAGATGTTGGCGTGGTGATTACGGGTTCTCATAGCTGTATGACCGCAAGAGGCATTCGCAATGTACCGGCAGTGACAACCACTACTACATTCTGTGGTGTATTTGAAATTGATACAGCATTGCAGCAAAAAGTCATGAATTAAAAAGAGAAAGGATGCATACACATGAAGGCGATGGTATTATTCAGCGGCGGTGTGGACAGCACAACGGCACTGGCATTGGCAGTGGAAAAATACGGTGTAGAAGAAGTGCTGGCACTGTCAATTTATTATGGACAGAAGCATAAGAAAGAATTAGAAGCAGCACAAAAGGTGGTTGCATATTATGGAGTAGCGTGGAAACAGCTGGATTTGACAACGATTTTTGCAGATTCTAATTGCAGTCTGCTTGCGGATTCTACTGAGGAAATTCCAAAGGAAAGTTATGCAGAGCAGTTGGAAAAGACCAATGGCAATCCGGTTTCCACCTATGTGCCGTTCCGGAATGGATTGTTTTTGGCATCCGCAGCTAGCATTGCATTATCCAATGGTTGTGAAGTAATTTACTATGGACCGCATGCAGATGATGCCGCTGGGAATGCCTATCCAGATTGCAGCACAGTTTTTAATGATGCCATGCAGACAGCCATTTATGAGGGCAGCGGACAAAATCTGCGGATAGAGGCCCCATTTGTTACATGGACAAAGAAGGATATCGTAAAAAAAGGACTGGAACTGGGCGTTCCCTATGAACTGACATGGAGTTGTTATGAGGGCGGCGAAAAGCCATGTGGTATTTGTGGAACTTGTCGGGATCGGAGAGCGGCTTTTCAGGTGAACGGCGTAGAAGATCCGCTGCTCAGATAAATAGAAAGTGGATTGCAGGAGGAAAATGAGAATGAGTGGAAGAACAAAAGAAGAAATCGAAGACATCACTCTGTTGGGCAACCAGCATACAGCTTATCCCAGCGACTATGCACCGCAAATGCTGGAAACATTTGTGAACAAGCATCCAGATCGGGATTATTTTGTCAAATTTAACTGTCCAGAGTTTACGAGTCTCTGTCCAATTACTGGACAGCCGGATTTTGCAACCATCTATATTTCCTATGTACCGGATCAAATTATGGTGGAAAGTAAGTCACTGAAGTTGTATCTATTCAGTTTTCGGAATCACGGAGATTTCCATGAGGATTGCGTGAATATTATTATGAATGACTTAATTGCCCTCATGCATCCACGCTATATTGAAGTATGGGGCAAATTTCTTCCAAGAGGCGGTATTTCTATTGACCCCTACTGTAATTATGGAATGCCTAATACCAAGTGGGAACAGGTTGCATGGGAGCGTTTGACCCATCATGACTTGTATCCAGAAACGGTGAATAACCGGTAATAATGAATTTGTTGCAGTAGAACGCACAAGTGTATGATTGATACGTACAACTTTAGACTTTTTTTCTTTAAGTGCAGTGCGTGAATATTATGCTTTTTTCATCTTTTTTGTTTGAAATCCGTTTGTTTTTTAGATGGAAAAATGAAAAAGAAAGAAAAAGAAGAAAAGACTTATTTTTTTTAGGAAAGAATCGAATTTTACTATTGACAAATCGAATAGAATTCGGTATAATAAATGCAGTCAATTCGCACGGGCGAAAAAATAAATAAGAAGAGCAATGACGCTCATAAGGATGTGGAAAATGTACCATATCTTTATGAGCGTTTTCTGTTTTTTCGTCTGTTACGGGAAAAAACGATAAGGAGCAAAGGCTTATGGATAACTATAGAGAACAAGCACCATTTTCCGCACAGGGTTTATATGATCCACGATTTGAGCATGAAAACTGCGGTATTGGTGCCGTAGTTAACATGAAAGGGGAGACCGATCGCAGTGTTGTAGACAATGCATTGCGGATTGTAGAAACGCTGGAACACAGAGCTGGTAAAGATGCAGAAGGAAAGACTGGTGACGGTGTTGGGATTCTGCTGCAAATTTCACATACCTATTTTTCTAAGGTTGCAAAAGAATTGAATATTCCAATTGGCGGAAAGCGGGAATACGGGATTGCGATGTTTTTCTTTCCGCAGACCAAGACAAAATATGAGAAGGCAATGAAAACCTTTGAGCAGGTTTTGAAAGAAGAGAAATTGGAGTTTCTCGGTTGGAGAGAAGTGCCGGTGAATCCATCTGTACTGGGGTCTAAGGCATTGGAAAGCATGCCGCACATTATGCAAGCATTTATTAAGAAGCCGAAGAATTGTGAAAAAGGCATTGCCTTTGATCGGAAGCTGTATGTTGCAAGAATGGTATTTGAAAAGCGAGAAACAGAAACGTATGTCGTTTCCTGTTCCAGCCGTACTATTGTTTATAAGGGTATGTTTTTAGTAAAGCAGCTGCGTCTGTTCTATGAGGATCTGAACAGTCCAGATTATCATTCTGCAATCGGGATTGTACATTCTCGTTTTAGTACGAATACCAATCCAAGTTGGCAGCGTTCTCATCCAAACCGTATGATGGTACATAACGGTGAAATCAATACAATTACGGGAAACGTCGATAAAATGCTCAGTCGGGAGAGTATCCTAAAAAGTGATGCACTGGGCGACCGGATGAAAGATATTGTGCCGATGTTGGATGTGAAAGGCTCTGATTCTGCACGGTTGGATAATACACTGGAATTTATGATGATGTCTGGTATGGATTTGCCATTGGCTGTCATGGCAACCATTCCAGAACCGTGGCAGCATATTCCGACAATGAGTCGGGAGAAGAAAGCCTTCTATCAGTACTATGCAACGATGATGGAACCGTGGGATGGTCCAGCATCAATTATCTTCTCAGATGGTGATATTATGGGTGCAGTATTGGACAGAAATGGTCTACGCCCGTCTCGTTATTATCTGACAGATGATGGAAATGGCAATCGTTATTTGATTCTTTCTTCCGAAGTGGGTGCACTGGATATTCCATCTGATGTAATTGTGAAAAAGGAACGGCTGCATCCGGGTAAAATGCTGTTGGTGGATACGGTCAAGGGAGAATTGATTGAAGATGAAACGCTGAAAAATGACTATGCAAAACGGCAGCCATACGGGGAATGGCTGGATCACAATCTGTATCCGTTGGCAGAATTGAAGATTCCGAATAAACGTCCTTGTCGATATCATGGTGCAGAATTAAAACGATTGCAGCGTGCATTTGGTTATACCTACGAAACCATGTACAGCATGATGATTCCGATGGCATTGAATGGTGGAGAACCGACCGCAGCCATGGGCGTGGATGTGCCGATTCCGCCGCTTTCCAAGAAAAATCCGCCGTTGTTTGATTATTTCAAGCAGTTGTTCGCACAGGTTACCAATCCGCCGATTGACTCTATTCGGGAATCGGTTATCACAGATACAACGGTTTACTTAGGAGCCGCTGGAAACCTACTCAAGGAAGAAGAACGAAATTGTCGGGTATTAAAGGTAGAAAATCCGGTTCTGACCAGTTTGGACTTGATGAAAATTCGGGGTGCCAATATTGAGGGCTTGCAGACAGCAGATATTTCCATGTTGTATACTAAGGATATATCCCTTGCCGATGCCATCTCCAATCTGTATGCACAGGCAGATGCGGCACACGATGCTGGTGCAGCTATCCTGATTTTGACAGACCGTGGTGTGGATAACGAACATCTTGCCATTCCGTCCCTGTTGGCAGTTGCAGCACTGGAAACATATCTGGTTCGTACCAGAAAGAATACTGCCGTTTCGATTATTGTGGAAACCGCAGAGCCGACAGAAGTGCATCATTTTGCAACGCTGTTGGGTTTTGGTGCCAGTGCGGTGAATCCCTATCTGGCTTTAGATACCTTGTATGAAATGACCAATACCGGGGAACTGGATAAGGATTATTCGCAGGCAAGCAAGGCATATATTCATGCAGTGGTGACTGGGATTGTTAAGATTGCCTCTAAGATGGGGATTTCTACGATTCAGTCTTATCAGGGTTCTAAGATTTTTGAAGCATTGGGCATTGCAAAGTCTGTCTGTGATGCATTCTTTCCAGATACAGTCAGCCGTGTGGGCGGAATTGATTTGCATGATATCAGCAATCGTTCAATTGCGTTGCATGATGCTGCTTTTGATCCAAATGGTTTGATGACAGAAGACGAGGTACGAAGTGTTGGTACCCATAAAGCAAGAAGCAATCAGGAAGAGCATTTGTATAATCCAGAAACCATTCATTTGTTGCAGCAGGCAACTTGGCGGGATGATTACAATTTGTTCAAGCAGTACACCGCTTGTTTAGACGCAGAAAATAAGCATGTTACATTACGAAGTACACTGGACTTTCAATTTGCAGAAGACGGGGGCATTCCACTGGAAGAAGTGGAAAGTGTGGAAAGCATCATGCGGCGGTTTAAAACGGGTGCAATGTCCTACGGTTCCATTTCGCAGGAAGCCCATGAGTGTATGGCAATGGCAATGAACCGTATCGGCGGCAAATCCAATAGCGGTGAGGGCGGTGAAGATTTAGAGCGAATCGTGACTTCCGGCAGTGCAGTGGATAAATGTTCTGCCATCAAGCAGGTAGCATCCGGACGGTTTGGCGTAACTTCAAAGTATCTGACCTCTGCAAAAGAAATTCAAATTAAAATGGCACAGGGGGCAAAGCCGGGCGAAGGCGGTCATTTGCCGGCGAAGAAAGTGTATCCGTGGATTGCTAAGACCAGACATTCTACGCCGGGTGTGGCATTGATTTCTCCGCCGCCGCATCATGATATTTATTCCATTGAAGATTTGGCACAGCTGATTTATGACTTGAAGAATGCCAACAAGCGAGCAAGAATCTCTGTAAAATTGGTGTCAGAGGCTGGTGTTGGTACGATTGCGGCTGGTGTTGCCAAGGCAGGTGCTGGTGTCATCTTGATTTCCGGTTATGACGGCGGTACTGGTGCAGCTCCAAGCAGTTCCATTCACAATGCTGGTTTGCCATGGGAATTGGGACTGGCAGAAACGCATCAGACCTTGATTATGAATGGTTTGCGTTCTAAGGTAGTCATTGAAACAGATGGCAAGATGATGACGGGACGGGATGTTATTATTGCAGCAATGTTGGGTGCAGAGGAATATGGTTTTGCGACTGCACCGTTGGTGACAATGGGCTGCGTGATGATGCGTGTCTGCAATCTGGACACCTGTCCGGCAGGTGTGGCAACACAAAATCCGGAATTGCGGAAGCGGTTTAAGGGAAAGCCGGAATATGTCATCAATTTCATGCGGTTTATTGCACAAGAGATGCGGGAATATATGGCAAAATTAGGCGTTCGGACGTTGGATGAATTGATTGGCCGTTCTGACTTGCTAAAGCAGAGAACCTTCTCTGATGGTACAAGAGAGAGCAAGATTGATATGTCTGCGATTCTCTCCAATCCGTATGCTGGGAAAAAGAGTGTGCCGCAGCATTTTCATCCGAAGGATGTATTTGATTTCAAGTTGTCAGAAACCATTGATGAGACAACGATTATTCCAGCAATGCAGGAAGCATTGGCAAAAAAACAGAAGAAAACCATGAAACTCAATGTCAGCAATCTGAACCGGACACTTGGAACATTGTTCGGTGCAGAAATTACGAGAAAGTATTACAATACGCTGGAAGAAGATACATTTACCTTGCAGTGCAAAGGTTCCGGTGGACAGAGCTTTGGTGCATTCATTCCAAAGGGTTTGACTTTGGAACTGGAGGGTGACAGCAATGACTATTTCGGAAAGGGACTTTCTGGTGGAACACTGGTGGTATATCCGCCGAGGGATGCAAAATTCAAGGCAGATGAAAATATTATCATCGGCAATGTAGCGTTGTTTGGTGCAACCAGTGGAAAGGCATTTATTGCAGGTGTTGCTGGAGAGCGGTTCTGCGTACGAAACTCTGGTGCGACCGTTGTTGTAGAGGGCGTGGGTGACCACGGCTGTGAGTATATGACGGGCGGCTGTGCTGTCATTTTGGGCAAGACCAGTAAGAACTTTGCAGCGGGTATGAGCGGCGGCATTGCCTATGTACTGGATGAGGAAAGTGATTTGTATACCAAATTGAATAAGGCGCTGGTTGGTTTCAGTAAGGTGACGCATCCAGAGGATATTACACAGTTGAAGAATCTGATTGCAGAGCATGTGGCACGAACGCATTCTGCAAGAGGACAGGAAATTTTGGATCAGTTTGATGTATATTTGCCGAGGTTTAAAAAAATTGTACCGCACGATTATGCAAAGATGCTCCGCTCCATCCGGCAGTTTATGGATCAGGGACTGCCGCAGGAAGAAGCAAAAATCGAAGCATTCTATGTGAATACAAAGTGAGCAGGAGGGCGTATCATGGGAAAAGCAACGGGATTTCTGGAATATGAGCGGGTAGAGAATCCGGGGCAGGAGCCGCTCGAACGCATTAAGACGTATCGGGAGTTTCACACTCCATTGGATATGGAAGAACGGCAGAAACAGGGGGCACGATGCATGGACTGTGGTGTTCCTTTCTGTCAGAATGGCAAGCCAATTATGGGAATGGTATCTGGTTGTCCGCTGAACAATCTCTGTCCGGAGTGGAATGAGCTGGTTTATAAAGGCAGAATGGAGGATGCAGCCAGACGGCTATTGCTGACAAATTGTTTTCCAGAGTTTACCTCAAGGGTCTGTCCGGCACTTTGTGAAAAGGCATGTACCTGCGGTCTGTATGGGGATCCAGTTACGGTAAAAGAAAACGAATACGCTATCATAGAAGCGGCATATGAAAGCGGCTTTATGAAGCCAAGAATACCAAAGGTGAGAACGGGAAAGAAAGTTGCCGTCATTGGTTCTGGACCGTCTGGTTTGGCAGCTGCTTTACAGCTGAATCGGCGAGGACATTCTGTTACAGTATATGAACGAGAGGATCGTGTTGGCGGTTTGCTGATGTATGGCATCCCGAATATGAAACTGGAAAAGACTGTGATAGAACGTCGTGTAGCCCTGATGGAACAAGAGGGCGTGGTATTTAAGACAGGAATAGATGTTGGAAGAGATATTTCAGCGGAGCAGATTCAGACAGAATATGATGCTGTGATTTTGGCATGTGGTTCTTCTAATCCGAGAAATATCAATGCACCGGGCAGAGAGTCCAAAGGCATTTACTATGCAGTAGAATTTTTGAAAGCAACCACAAAGAGCCTGATGAATTCCAATTTGTCAGATGGGTATTTTATCAGTGCAAAATATAAAAATGTCATCGTCATTGGCGGTGGGGATACAGGGAATGACTGTGTTGGTACTTCTATTCGGCATGGCTGCAAGTCTGTCATTCAGCTGGAGATGATGCCGAAGCTGCCGGATCAGCGGGCAGAGAACAACCCATGGCCGGAGTGGCCGAGAGTGTGCAAGACAGACTATGGGCAGGAAGAAGCCATTGCCGTCTTTGGGCATGATCCGAGAATTTATCAGACAACGGTCAAACGATTCCTGCCGGATGACAGTGGTCATATCAAAGCAGTGGAAACCATTAAGCTGCAATCGGTACGAGATGAAAAGACCGGACGGATGCGGATGGAAGAAATTCCGGGCAGCGAGCAGATATTGCAGGCAGATTTGGTGCTGATTGCCGCTGGTTTTTTGGGGGCACAGTCCTACGTGGCGGAGGCATTTGGTGTGAATCTGAATGCTAGAACGAATGTTGCAACGGCATTGCCAGATACCTATCAGACCAATGTGGAAAAGGTGTTTACTGCCGGTGATATGCACCGAGGACAGTCGCTGGTTGTCTGGGCAATTCGGGAGGGCAGAGAAGCTGCCAGAGCAGTGGATGAATATCTGATGAGTTATAGCAACCTCTAAGATAGAAAAAGTGAAAAAACAGATCTCAAAACAGAAAGAGCAGCCGTTTTTCCGGAAGGGAAGATGGCTGTTCTTTCTTTGTAAAAAGTGAATAGGGATTTTTGCAGGTTATTTTTATAAAAATAAAAAACAGGACTGGAAAATGGTTTGAAATTGTGGTATAATCAAGGAAAAGGAGGGATTTTTTATGACAAAACAAGAAATGGCATTGCGTGCTTGTGCGGTATTAGAAGCACAATATCCAGAATCTGTTTGTGCTTTGCAGTATGAAAAACCGTATGAACTGTTGATTTCTGTTCGGCTTTCTGCACAGTGTACCGATGCACGGGTGAATATTGTGACGAAAACGCTGTTTCAGCAGTATCCAACTTTGGAATCCTTTGCAAATGCCAATCTGGAAGAACTAGAGCAGGCAGTCAAACCCTGTGGGTTCTATCACACCAAAGCCAAAAGCATCAAAGAAATGGCGATCCGTTTGCTCACCGTTTACAATGGTATCATTCCGGATACGATGGAAGAGCTGTTGACCCTGCCGGGTGTTGGACGAAAAACTGCCAATTTAATTTTGGGGGATGTGTATGGAAAGCCAGCCATTGTCACAGATACGCATTTTATTCGGATTACTGGGAGACTGGGCTTGACAAGCCACAAAGAACCGGAGAAAGTGGAACGAGATTTGCGTCCGCTGATTCCACCGGAACGGTCTTCTGACTTTTGTCATCGTGTTGTGCAGTTTGGCAGGGATGTCTGTCGGGCAAGAAAACCACTTTGTGAAGTATGTCCGATGGCAGACTTTTGTCCTTCTGTTCAGACACAGAAATCCAGCGGAAAAGATTGAAATTTAGCACTATAATGTGAAATGAAAAAAAAGAATTGACAAACACAAAGCAGTGTGTTATACTAATACTTGTATATTTACAGAAAAAGGCGGTAATCCGATGGGAATATTTAGTAAATTGTTTGGCTCTTATAGTACAAGAGAGCTGGCACGTATTGAACCGATTAAAGACAAAGTTCTGGAACTGGACGAGGAATATAAGGCATTGACGGATGCCGAATTGAAAGAAAAAACACAGGAGTTCCGTGATCGGCTTGCAGCCGGTGAAACACTGGATTCTATGATTCCAGAAGCATTGGCAACGGTGCGGGAGGCAGCAGACCGTGTATTGGGAAAGAAACCGTTCCCAGTTCAGTTGATTGGTGCGATTGTATTGCATCAGGGACGAATTGCGGAAATGAAGACCGGTGAAGGTAAAACATTGGTTGCTTGTGTGGCTTCCTATTTGAATGCACTGCCGGGGAAGGGCGTACATGTTGTAACCGTAAACGACTATCTGGCAAAGACACAGTCTGATGAAATGGGAAAAGTACTGCGTTTCTTAGGATTGACAGTTGGTTGTATTTTACATGGTTTGACCAACGATGAACGGCGTGCAGCGTATGCGTGTGATGTTACATACGGTACAAATAATGAATTGGGATTTGACTACCTGCGTGACAACATGGTTATCTATAAGAAAGACAAGGTACAGCGGGAGCATAACTTTGCCATTGTCGATGAGGTGGACTCTATTTTGATCGATGAGGCAAGAACGCCGCTGATCATTTCTGGTCGTGGGGACAAGTCTACTACATTGTATGGTGTCGTAGATAAGTTTGCAAAAATACTGACACCAACCAAGGTAGTGGAAATGGACAGTAAGCAAGATCAGGAAGATGCCAATGAAAACGCTGATTATATCATTGACGAAAAAGCAAAAACAGCAACCATTACTCGCCGTGGTGTGAAGAAGGCAGAAGATTATTTTGCCATTGATAACCTGATGGCACCGGAAAATATGACGCTGCTGCATCATATCAATCAGGCATTGAAAGCAAATGGCGTCATGCGGAAAGATATTGACTATATTGTAGAAAATGAAGAGGTTGTCATCATTGATGAATTTACCGGTCGTAAGATGCTGGGCAGACGATTCAATGATGGTCTGCATCAGGCAATTGAAGCCAAGGAAGGCGTAAAGGTTATGCGGGAGTCCAAGACTTTGGCAACCATTACCTTCCAGAATTATTTCCGTTTGTATAATAAGCTATCTGGTATGACAGGTACTGCTATGACAGAGGAAGACGAATTCCGTGAAATCTATAAGCTGGATGTCATTGCAGTGCCAACGAATAAGCCAGTACAGAGAGTAGATCACAATGATTTGGTTTATCGGACAGAAGCAGCGAAATACAGAGCAATTATTGAACAGATTATCGAATGCCATGAAAAAGGCCAGCCGGTATTGGTTGGTACGATTTCCATTGAAAAGTCAGAATTGCTTTCTGCAATGCTGAAAAAGAAAGGCATTCCGCATGAAGTCTTGAATGCAAAGTACCATGCAAAGGAAGCAGAAATTGTTGCACAGGCAGGTAAATTGGGTGCTGTAACAATTGCCACCAATATGGCTGGACGTGGTACAGATATCATGCTCGGTGGTAATGCAGAATTTCTGGCTCGTGCAGAAATGCGGAAAAAGGAGTATCCGGAGGATATCATCAACGAAGCCATTGGCTATGCAGATACTGATAATGAAGAAGTACTGGCAGCCAGAGAAGAATATCAGGCACTTTACCGGAAGTTTGGTGCAGAAGTTAAGGAAAAAGCGATTGCGGTTAAGGAAGCAGGCGGTCTGTATATTTTGGGTACAGAACGGCATGAATCCAGAAGAATTGATAACCAGCTGCGTGGTCGTTCCGGTCGTCAGGGAGATGAAGGTGAAAGCCGGTTCTTCCTATCTGTTGAGGATGACCTGATGCGGGTATTTGCTGGTGATCGTTTGGAAAATCTGATGCGGACGCTGAATGTCGATGA
Organism: Oscillospiraceae bacterium; assembly: GCA_030523195.1. Lineage (GTDB taxonomy): Bacteria > Bacillota > Clostridia > Oscillospirales > Ruminococcaceae > Ruminococcus_C. The sequence continues at coordinate 6,452 of JAUNJC010000024.1, read as the reverse complement.
AAATACTCCGATTGAAAGTAAATCCCTGTCCAAGATTATTGAATCTTCTCAGAAGAAGGTAGAAGGCAGAAACTTCAGTATCCGTAAGAATGTCCTGAATTATGATGATGTTATGAATACCCAGCGTGAGATTATCTATAAGGAACGGCAGCAGGTACTGGATGGTGAAGACCTTCATGACAGTATTCTCAAGATGATGGAAGAGCTGATCAGTGATACAGTAAAGCAGTATATCAGCGAAGAAGTAGTGGATCGGGAACAGTGGAATCTGGTCGGTCTGCGGGATCACTTCCTCGGTTGGATTACAGAGGAAAACGACTTGCAGTATGAGGGCGAAGCACTGGAGAAGCTGACGGTAGAACAGTTGATTGAGACTTTGACTGAAAAGGCAAAGACACTCTATGCGGCACGGGAAGAACAGTACGGTTCTGATGTTATTCGGGAGTTGGAACGTGTTGTTATGCTGAAAGTGGTTGATACCAAGTGGATGGCACATATTGATGATATGAGTGAACTGAAGAAGGGAATTGGTCTGCGTGCATACGGACAGCAGAACCCAGTTGTAGAATATCGGTATGAAGGCTTTGAAATGTTTGATGCCATGGTGGTTTCCATTAAGGAGGATACCATTCGTATGCTGCTGACCATGCAGTTACAGCAGAACAAGGCACCGGAACGGGAGCAGGTTTCCAAGCCGGATGCACCGAATGCTGGTTCTGGTGATGGCAGTTTTGGCAACCAAAGAAGAAATCCGGAACGGGCTGCCAAGAAGAAAAATAAGTAAGATCAGGTACAAGACTGGATTTGTAATGTTTGAACCGATCAGAATGGAAGGAGCACAAACATGAGTTGTTTGGGCAATCTCATTTGGTTTCTCGTAGGCGGTTTGTGGCAAGGGCTTTCTTGGTTGCTTGCCGGTTTGCTGTGGTGCATTACCATTGTTGGGATTCCCATTGGTTTGCAATGCTTTAAGTTTGCTTCGCTTGCTTTTTTTCCGTTTGGAAAAGAGGTTCGTTATGGCGGCGGTGCGGTTTCTACTATTGTCAACATTATCTGGTTGTTGATTAGTGGGATTCCACTGGCAATTGCAGCGGTACTAGATGGCTTGTTGTTGTGCATTACCATCATTGGGATTCCATTTGGTTTACAGTGTTTCAAAATGGCAAAACTGGCACTGATGCCATTTGGTGCAGAAGTGGTGTCCTGATGCAGAAACTATAAAACAATAGATACAGGAAAAGCGACTGTATGAACAAAGAAGGGGCGTGACAGCAATGGCACGCCCTTTTTTCAGAGAAAAATGAATAGAAATGAGGAACGTAATGGAAACAGGTTATGAGGCATTTTCTTTTTATTATGACCAGCTGACAGAAAATGTACAATATCCACAGCGAGCAGCATATTTTCATCGGTTCATCCAAAAATATCAGCAGGCAGAAGGAAATGTGCTGCTGGATTTGGCGTGTGGAACGGGCAGTTTGTCCGAAGAGATGGCAAAACTGGGATATGATGTGCTTGGCGTGGATTATTCCTATGGGATGTTGAATCAGGCAGTACAGAAAAAACTGGAACACAATTTGCCGATACAGTATATTTGTCAGGATATGCGGCAGCTGGAACTTTACGGAACGGTAGATGTGACTGTTTGTGCACTGGACAGCTTGAATCATCTGGATTCTTTTGCCGATGTCAGGACGGTCTTCCAACAGATTGCCGCTGTGACAGAGCCGGGAGGGCTGTTTATATTTGATATGAATACCCCCTATAAACATCGGGAAGTGCTGGGAGATCAGATTTATTTGTATGATATGGATGATGTGTACTGTGTATGGGAAAATCATTATGAAGAATTGGATCATCAAGTGACTATTCAACTGCATTTCTTTGCAAGACAAGAAGATGATAGTTACCTTCGTTCAGAGGAAACCATGACAGAGCGTGCGTATCCTTCTGAACAGGTGACAGCTGCCTTGCAGAAAACCGGTTTTCAGGTGATTGGGTGTTATCATGCGGATACGGAAGAACCGTTGCGAACAGACAGTCAGAGAATGGTGTTTGTGGCACGAAAAGAAAAGGAGTAAAAGAAAATGGCAATTTTAAAACGAGCAATTTCTAAAAATGCAGCTGTGGTATCTTGTGCATTGGATGCAACAGACATGGTGGCAGAAATCGAACGAATTCACGAAACTTCTGCGGTGGTAACAGCAGGATTGGGACGGCTTGCTATTGCTGCGAGTATGATGGGTTATGGTTTAAAGGGAGCAAACGATTCTGTCACACTGCGAGTAGACGGCGGCGGACCTGCCGGTCAATTGGTTGCTGTGGCAGACAGCCATGGAAATGTGAAATGTGATGTCGAACATCCGATTGTAGAACTGCCATTGAATGCATACGGAAAATTGGATGTTGGCGGTGCGGTTGGGAAAGATGGAATGTTATCGGTTGTAAAGGATTTGGGTTTGAAAGAGCCATATGTCGGGATGTGTCCGCTGGTATCGGGAGAGATTGCAGAAGACATTGCAAGTTATTATGCCACCAGTGAACAGACACCAACCGTCTGTGGATTGGGTGTATTAGTCAATCCGGATTTGCATGTAAAAGCAGCCGGCGGTTATTTGATTCAGGTATTGCCGTTTGCAGAGGAGGCTTGTATTGACCAGCTAGAGAAAAACATTCAGGATTTGCCGCACGTAACAAAAATGTTGACAGATGGCATGACACCAGAACAAATCGCCCTGCGGCTGCTGGATGGGTTAGAGCCGAATTTGCTGGATGAAGCGGCCATTTCCTATCGCTGTGACTGTAGTCGGGAGCGGACAGAAAAGGTATTGATTAGCCTCGGAAAAGCAGAATTGGAGAAAATGGCAGCAGATGGGGAAGACATCACGGTGACTTGTCATTTCTGTCATCAGCAGTATCGCTTTACACCGGATGCCCTGCGAAATCTGGCAGAGAAAAAATAATTGCAATATGGAAAAACAAGAAGCATTACAGCGATATTTTGGACACGCTTCTTTTCGTGCTGGACAGGAAGAAGTGATTGATGCGATTCTGCAAGGGCGGGATGTATTGGGTATTATGCCAACGGGTGCTGGAAAATCGGTCTGTTATCAACTTTCTGCCATGCTGCTTTCTGGATTGACCATTGTGATTTCCCCTTTGATTTCCCTGATGAAAGATCAGGTAGATAGTTTACTGCAAGTTGGCATTCCAGCTGCCTATATCAACAGCAGTATGTCCATAGAAGATTATCAAACCGTTATGTTTCATGCCAGACAAGGGGCATATCATATTTTATATGTGGCACCGGAACGCCTGCAAACAGAAAGCTTTCTGGCATTTGCTGTACGAGCCGGGATTCAGATGGTAACAGTAGATGAAGCCCACTGCGTTTCGCAGTGGGGACAGGATTTTCGGCAGAGTTATTTGGGCATTGCAGAATTTTTGCAAACACTGCCAAATCGTCCAATTGTAAGTGCCTTTACAGCGACTGCAACGAAACAGGTGAGTTCTGATATTTGCCGTCTGCTGCAATTGCAGGATCCGTTTCAGATTACCACGGGCTTTGATCGGAAAAATCTGTATTTTGCCGTGCAGAATCCGAAAAATAAAGAAAACACTCTACTGGAAATTTTACAGGAACGGCGGGGGAAGAGCGGCATTGTCTATTGTCTGGCGAGAAAGACAGTAGAAGAATTGTGTGAGACGCTCTGTGAAAAGGGGTTTCCGGCAACACGTTATCATGCTGGTTTGCCGCAGACGGAGCGTACTGCGAATCAGGAGGATTTTTTATTTGATCGCAAGTCCATTATGGTTGCGACCAATGCCTTCGGGATGGGCATTGACAAGTCCAATGTGTCTTTTGTGGTGCATTATAATATGCCGAAGGATTTGGAGAGTTATTATCAGGAAGCAGGTCGTGCCGGACGGGACGGAGAGCCGGCAGACTGTATTCTACTCTACAGCGGGCGAGATGTGCGTACGAATACTTTTTTAATTGAGCAGGCACGGGAGGCATCCGATTTACAGGATTTTCAGCAGCGGGAACAGTGGATTGCACGCAGTAAGGAACGATTGAAGTCCATGACGATTTATGCCACGATGACAGATTGTTTGCGGTCATATATGCTGCGGTATTTTGGAGAACGCTCTCCACAGTGCTGCGGACATTGTTCCAATTGTCAGGGAACCTTTGAAACAAAGGATATTACATTGGAGGCAAAGAAAATTATCTCTTGCGTTTACCGTGGCTTGCAGCATCATTATCATTTAAGCCGAACGATGACAGCAGACATTTTAATTGGCAGTGAAAAGCAAATTATTTTAGAAATGCGATTGAATCAGCTTTCTACTTATGGTATTATGCAGGATTGTACAGCCCGGCAGGTGGTACAGATGATTGATGCCCTATTGGATATGCATATTTTGACGTTGCAGCCCTATAAAGAGTATCAGATGTTACAGATTACACAGGCGGCTGCTGAAGTGATTCGTGGGAAACAGAAGGTAGAGTGGAAAAAGCGAAAAGAGGAAAAGCGTGTCTGGGTACAGGAATCGGTATCTTCTGCTTCTGGAGTCGAAGAAGCCTTGTTTCAGCGGTTGTCAGATTTGCGGACAAAGTTGGCAGAGGAAGAAAACGTGCCAGCGTATATTGTCTTTTCCAATGCTTCTTTACGGGACATGTGCCGCAAAAAGCCAAAGAATATGGAAGAGTTTCGGCAGATCGCTGGTGTAGGAGTGATTAAGTCGCAGAAATACGGCATGACGTTTATGAAAGAGATTGCTGTCTATTGTGCAGAGCAGGCAAGCAAAACATAATATGAAAGGAACGGATTATGTCTGAAAAAGAGAAATTTGAAAACGAATTTGAGAAAGAAATGATAGATTTATTGGTTTTAACAAAAACCTCTACCGGTGGCGGTGCAGTTGTTGGTGAATTTATTCGACCGGTGGTGTATTTTATTGCTTCTGTCAATTTACAAACGGGTGAATTTTCCCATGAATCAGGTGTTCTAACGTGGATGGCGAAAAGAAAGGAAGAGAATTGGGGATATAATTTCCAGTCGTTTGAAATCTATCACATTCGAGTCAGAAAAAGCATGCCGATGCCATTGAAAGCGGGGCAATCAACTGCATGGAATCATCGTTATTTGGTCGTTCAAGTGGTGGACAAACAAACAACTCATCCGCAGTTGGAGGCATTACAGGCACGGTTGAAACAGCCAGTTGTCATAGAAGATGCAATTGGAAAATTTGTGCTTGATCGAAAGTTTTCTTGTTTTGAAGGTGATGTGAATTGGTTGGGGACATCGTGCAATGTCGTTTTGAATACCGATGTGGAAGATGGGGAAACAGCGGAAAAGGCATTGGATGTGTTGCATATGCTGTATGCAGATTTGAAAAATTGGGATCACCGTTTTCAGGCTTACGCAGCAGAAAAATTGGTAGAAGGTGCAAATGACTGGTTACAGGATGAATTGGAAGAGGGAGAAGAAGCAGACCCAATTACAGAAGAGGACTTTGCAAAGAGAATCGTCATCAGCATGATTGACATAGAAGCAGATGGAAGTATAACGGTTTATTACAATGATGATGACATGTTCTGGGGGCATACTGTTGTTGTATACACAGATCAAAATAGAGAAATGAAAGATGCAGATATTATAGGTTAAATATCTGTCATTTCAAATGAAAGGGAAGGATTGTAAAATCATAAAGGATTAAATTGTTATGTCTGCAAAAGAAGAATTTGAAAATCAGTTTGGTGAAGAAGTATTTGATCTTTTGATTTTAACAAAAGAGGCTGTTGGCAGTGGTGTAGTTGTGCGCAAAACTCTACAATTCGCAGCTTCTGTTGATCTGAAAACGGGGGTGCTTTCTCAAGAAAAAGGAATTCTTACATGGATGGTAAAGAAAAAAAGAAAGAATAGGGGTTACAAATTCCGGCAATTTGAGATCTATCATATTCGGGCAAGAAAATATATTTCGAATCAGAGGAAAGCATGGAATAACCGTTACTTGCTGTTGAAGGTCGTGAAGAAGCAAGTATCAGAACCACGTTTGGATGCCATTCGAGAGTATCTGAAACAGCCGGTTATCATAGAAGATGCAGTTGGAAAATTTGTGTTAAATCGACAGTTCTCTTGGTTTGAAAGCAATATTGATTGGTTGGGGGTACCTTGTGATGTAATCTTAAATTCTGACGGAGAAGACGGGGAAACAGCAGAAAAGGCACTGGATACGTTGCATATGCTGTATGCAGATTTGAAAAATTGGGATCACCGTTTTCGGGCTTATGCATCGAAAAAAATGCAAGAATATGCAAATGATTTGCTACTACAATGTTCAGAAGAGGGAGAAGCAGCGGACCCAATTACAGTAGAGGACTTTGCGAGGAGAATCACCATCAATATGATTGCCATACAAGCAGATGGAAGTATAACGGTTTATTA
>JAUNJC010000023.1 GCA_030523195.1 Oscillospiraceae bacterium | reverse complement strand
AGTTATGCAGGTTCTTATATTGTAACTGCTTCTGCTCTGAATTTGAGAAGTGATCCGTCCACTGCTTCCTCTGTTGTCACAGTGATTCCAAATAACGCAACTGTAACGGTGACAATGGCAAACGGCGTGTGGGCAGCCGTAACGTATGAGGGCAAGAACGGTTACTGCTTGATGGACTATCTGATACTTGTACCGGATACCACAACAGTACCGAAAGAAACCACAACGACTACTACTGAAACAACCACTACTACCACGACCACAACGACTGCTATGCCAAATTCTGTGAATCTTCCTGTCAATTGTATTTTGCAGAATGCATCGCCTTCTTTACCAACCGGTTGCGAGGCAACAGCATTGACAATTGCACTCAATTATGATGGATTTACAGCAGAAAAAACAGATATTGCAAAAACATATTTACCAAAAATGATATTTTATACCTTAAATGGTATTTATTATGGTGCAGATTTTCAGTATGTATTTCCAGGAGACCCAATGACTTCCTATGGATATGGTTGCTATGCACCAGCAATTGTTGCCACTGCCAACGCTTATTTTACAGCACAGAAAAATGCATCTTATGCAGAGAATATCAGTGGTACAAACTTTTCGGATTTGCTGTCCTATGTGGCAAACGGTAGACCAGTTGTCTTTTGGGCAACAATGGGAATGTGTGAACCGGGAACTGGCGGCAGTTGGGCAACACCGGATGGGGATACTGTTACATGGAAGAGTAGCGAGCATTGTTTGGTTTTAACTGGTTATGATAAATCAGCAGGTACAGTAGAGGTTGCTGACCCGTTGCGAGGCAATGTGACTTATGATATGGCACTGGTTGCACAACGCTATGAACAGATGGGCAAGAACGCTGTTATTTTACATAGTACGACAGACTCCAAAACAGAAACAGAAGGCGTAGTAAATGGTGGTGTTTATCGTTTGCGGAATGCAGGAAGTGGTTTGTATTTGACTGTTGCAGATGGCATGAATGCAGATAAAACAAATGTGATACAAGATACAAAAAAAGTATCTTTGTCGCAACTATTCCGAATTTCCTATGATACGGATCGTAATGCTTATCGTTTATATGCAATGTGTTCTTCTGATGAAACCAATATAGATGGAACGAATCGTGTGCTGGATATTGTAAAACTGGGCGGTGGCGTTGTCAGCGGCTGTAATGTAGAGATCTATCGTCCTGTAGATGCACCGGCACAAACCTTTATATTAGTTCCACAGGCAGATGGCACTATGATGTTGTCATGCAGTGCCAATCGCAGTACCTGTTTGTCAGTATGGAACAATGAGGTAGGCTCCTACCTTGGAACAGAATTTTATGCATATGGTAATGTTGTCATCCGAAATGATATTGGAGAAAATACACAGCGTTGGATTCTGGAAATGGATGAAGGATTTCAATAAATTCAGAATTATTCTGAAAAAAGGAGGAAAGCCAGCATGAAAAAAGCATATTGTACTACACCAAGGCTAATGCTTAGTGCAACGGGCAGCGACAGTGGAAAAACCACTATGATGATGGCTTTGTTAGCAGTATTTCAACAAAAAAACGTTTCTGTACAGAGTTATAAAAGTGGACCAGATTATATTGATCCAATGTTTCATGAAAAAGTAACAGGGCGTTCTGTGTACCATACTGATCCTTTTTTTTTGCAGCAAGACGCGATGCAGCAATTGGTTGCACAAACAGCACAGCATACCGATCTTGCTTTGATAGAAGGTGCAATGGGATTTTATGACGGCATTGGACAAACATCAGAATCAAGTGCCTATACTGTTTCGCAATGGTTGCAAACGCCAGTTGTATTAATTGTGAATCCGCAGAAAATGGGACGTTCTGTCGCTGCGGTTTGTAACGGCTTTTTGCATCTGGAACAAAATCATCTGATAAAAGGATTTTTATTGAATCGTGTCCGAAGCAGCATGATGCCCTATTATCAGGAAATCATAGAACGAGAAACCGGTTTACCGGTATATGGATTTTTGCCAGAACTACCGTTTACGCAGTTACCAAATCGTCATCTGGGTCTACTGACAGCGTATGAAATTGCACAGCTGGATGAAAAAATAGAGTTGCTTTCTAATACGGCACAAAAAACGATTGCATGGGAGGCATTATTAAAATTGGCAGCAACAGCACCGCCGTTGCCATTAAAAGAGAGGATTTTGCCCCATTTTGAGTCGTTTCGGCTTGGCATTGCAAAGGATGCTGCCTTTTGTTTTTATTATGCAGAAAACTTAAAAATGCTGCAAGACTGTGGGGCAGAATTGGTTCCTATTTCACCGCTTGCAGATGCTGTCTTGCCAGAAGATTTAGATGGTTTCTATCTGGGCGGCGGTTATCCCGAGTTGTATTTACCACAGCTCAGCAGCAATCATTCTTTTATAAGAAGTTTGCAGAACGCTGCAAAGAATCACATGCCGATTTTTGCAGAGTGTGGAGGATTTTTATATTTGCTGCAAACATTTTCTAATCAAGCTGGTATTTCTTATCCAATGGCAGGATTGCTTTCCGGTACATCTGCTATGCAGGATCGACTTTGTCGATTTGGATATCTTACGTTAACAGCACAACAAGATACGATTCTGGCAGAAAAAGGAGCAAAAATTCAGGCACACAGTTTTCACTATGCAGATAGTACAAAAAATGGAATGGCTTTTTTGGTAGAACGTCCGAATGGAAAGCAATGGAAAGAAATACAACAGCAAGGTTCTATCTTAGCAGGATTTCCACATTGGTATTTTCCATCTAATCCTCGTGTCCCACAGCAATTTGCAAAACAGTGTATTGTTTATCGAAAAAAACGTATGCAAGAGAGAAGGTGATTTCGTATGCAGATTTTGATTTCCGGTGGTTCTGGCAGTGGAAAATCTCAATTGGCAGAACAATTGGCAGTACGTCAAAAAAAGACACCACTTTATTATTTTGCAACTATGCGAATATGGGATATAGAATGTGAAGAACGAGTGACACGACATCGCAGGCAACGTGCTGGAAAAGGATTTCAAACGATAGAAGTACCAGATCATTTGCTTCAAGTTGTACAATCCTTACCGATAGGAGGATGTGGTTTATTGGAGTGTGTCAGCAATCTACTTTCCAACGAACAATTTTTTGTACAGCAAACACATCTAGTGAAAACCATTTTAGATGGCATTACAGAATTATACAATCATTTAGATACATTGATTATTGTGACAAATGAAGTCTTTACAGATCGGGTACCAAAAGATGGTGCTATGCGAGCATATTTGCAGCAGCTTGGGCAAATTAACTGTGCTTTAGCAAAACGTTCGGAAATTGTTTTAGAAATTTGCAGCGGTATCCCGGTCTGCTGGAAAGGAGCCACCTTGTTTCATGAAATCCTGTCTTGAATCTTTTCTTATTGCGCTTTCCATGTACAGTACCTTGCCGGTGAAGTCTCTGAACTGGAATGCGAAAAATTTGCGGCATGCGATGTTATTTTTTCCGATTGTCGGCTTACTTTGTGGTGGTGCACTCTGGCTGTTGTGGACAGGTTGCCTGCTGTTGAATTGCTCTGCTTTTTTATTTGCAGTGCTTGCCGTATTGGTGAATGTATTGATTACAGGGGGAATTCATCTGGATGGTTTTTGCGATACCGCCGATGCTCTGTATTCTCGTCGTCCGATGGAAGAGAAACTGCGAATTTTAAAAGACCCAAATTGTGGCCCATTTGCGGTATTTAGTGTCGTACTAATATTGTTGATACAGGTTGCTGCTTATGCACAGATTTATACCAAACAAACTATGTGGGCAGTAGGTTTGTTGACAGGTGGTTTTTGGATTTCCCGTTGTTTAAGTGGCATTTCTGTTACACGATTTCCTTGTACGCCAACCAGTTCTCTTGCGAAGACTTTTGGCGAACATGCTGGAAAGCATGTTGGAATAGGGCTGATGCTTCTGGCAGGGTGTGCAATGGCAGTGCTTTTGATATTTTATCAATGGATGGCAGCTGTTTCTGTTTTTTTGACTATATTTGTTTTTCTGGGGTATTATCACATGCAAAAAAAACAATTTGGTGGTGTAACAGGAGATTTAGCTGGTTTTTTTCTTGTGATTTGTGAAACGATATGGCTATTAAGTGATGCTATGTTAGGAGGTGCACTGCAATGAAACTTGTCATGGGTGGTTATGCACAAGGGCGTCTTGCATATGTATTGCGGCAATATGAGAAAAATACGGAAGATGTCTTTGATTTTGCAGAGCATTCCATTTTTGAATGGAACAACCAACCAATATTGTATCATATGGAAGAATTGGTGACGCAGGCAAAACAGGAAAATCAATCTGTATTTGAATGGCTAATAAAATACCTACCACTTTGGAAAAATTGTATTTTAATTACACAGGAAGTTGGCTGTGGTTTAGTTCCGATTGAAGCGGAGGAACGGCAGTGGCGGGAAACGGTTGGACGTATGAATATATGGCTGGCAGAACAGGCAGAAACTGTAGAACGTGTTTTTTGTGGACTTTCCATGCAAATTTCTCCATCATCAGGTGATATAGTATGATCATATCATTTAGTATATGCAGTATTTTACTTGGGGTAATCTTAGATTTTTGTTTTGGGGATCCTTATTGGATGCCGCATCCGGTAGTTTGGATTGGAAAAGGAATTTCGATTGCTGAAAAAAAGCTGCGTCAGTGCTTTCCAAAAACAAAGCGTGGAACATTTGCAGCAGGTGTTTTTTTGGCAATCTTGTTGCCATTGCTGAGTTTTGGAATTTCCTTGTTGGTACTTTGGATTGCATATCAGATTTCTATCTGGCTTTGGTTTCTGATACATACATTTTGGAGCTATCAGATATTGGCAGCCCGTTGCCTTGCAACAGAGAGCAGTAAGGTTTATCGTGCTTTACAGGCAGATGATTTGCCGCTTGCTCGTAAACAGCTTTCTTGGCTGGTTGGTCGGGAGACGAAAAACCTTTCTGCTGAGGAAGTGACAAAAGCTTGTGTGGAGACGGTTGCAGAAAATACATCCGATGGTGAAATTGCCCCTTTGTTTTACTTATTGCTTGGTGGGGTACCGTTGGGCTTTTTTTATAAGACAGTCAATACACTGGACTCCATGGTTGGATACCGAAATGAAATCTATGAATACTTTGGAAAAGCCTCTGCAAAACTAGATGATATTTGCAATTGGATTCCGGCAAGACTTTCTGCGTGGTTTCTTATTGCTGCTTCCTTTCTGCTTTCATTGGATGGAAAAGGGGCTTTGCGGATTTACTTCCGAGACAGAAGAAAGCATTTGTCTCCCAACTCTGCTCAGACAGAAGCAGTAGCAGCAGGGGCGATTGGCATTCAGCTTGGAGGGACACATATCTATTTTGGAAACGTAGTAGAGAAACCGACTATTGGTGATGCTATCAGAACAGCAAAAGCAGAAGACATTCAAACAGCAAATAAAATGTTGTTTGTTGCCAGTATTTTATTTGCTGTTGTTGTTGGAGGAGGTATGTTGCTTGTTTCTATTATCCTATAAAATGTTTAGGAGGAGAGCGGTTTGAAGTCGATACACGGCGGTGATATTTATACTGCGAAAGAACAACTACACAGTGATCAATTGATTGATTTTTCTGCGAATATCAATCCTTTTGGAATATCGGATTCTGTGCAATCTGCAATTTGTGCAGCCATTCCGCAATTGTCACACTATCCTGATCCGAATCAAACCATGCTGACGAATGCACTTGCTGGATATCATAACATACAACCACAACAGATTATCTGCGGCAATGGCGGTGCAGATGTGTTGTTTCGGGCAGTGCAGACAATTCGACCGAAACACGCTGTTATTCCGATTCCAACCTTTTCTGAGTATGGAAAAGCCTTAGAGGAGAATGGCTCTTCCGTCACATATTGGAAGATGCAGGAACCATTTGATTTGACAGAATCTTTTCTGACAGAACTGCAAACAGGAAAATATGACTTTCTGGTACTCTGTAATCCCAACAATCCCACTGGTTCGCTTTTTTCTATTTCGTTATTGCAAAAAATTCTGACACTTACTGCTCAGGAAAAAATCTTTGTTTTCTTGGATGAATGCTTTTGTGATATGACAGAAACAGCACTCCAATCTTCTATGATTGCTGCTTGTAATGCATATCCAAATCTATTTATTTTAAAATCCATGACAAAACGATATGCGATTCCGGGTTTACGTTTGGGATATGGGATTTGTGCAGATGTGACATTAGCAGAGCAAATCCGACAGACAGGACAGCCTTGGCCAGTCAATACACTGGCATCCGTTGCAGGATGTGCTGCTTTGCAAGACACTGTCTATCAGCAGCACTTTCAGCAGTTTTTACAGACGGAACGATGGTTTCTCTATCATGCGTTGCAGGAACTTGGATTTACAGTTTGGAAACCAGCTGCAAACTTTGTATTTTTTCATGCAGAACCGTTTCATGATTTAGAGAGTGAATTATTACCTTATCATATTCTTCTGCGAAGCTGTGGAAATTATCGTGGTTTGGATGATACCTATTATCGAGTTGCAGTGCGAAAACGGGAAGAAAATATATTTTTATTGCAATGTTTGAAAGAAATTGTACAGAAACAGTCAGGAGGAAAGCAATGCGAGCAAAATCCATCATGATAGTTGGCACAATGTCTTCTGCTGGAAAAAGTGTGATAGCAGCTGGACTTTGTCGTATTTTTCAGCAGGATGGTCTGCAAACGGCACCGTTTAAGTCACAAAACATGGCACTCAATTCCTATATTACAAAAAATAATTTGGAAATGGGGCGAGCACAAGCCATGCAGGCAGAAGCTGCTGGCGTAGAACCGGATGTCCGGATGAATCCGATTTTGCTTAAACCAAATAGTGAATCTGGTTCACAAGTCATTGTGAATGGAGAAGTGTATGGCAACATGCATGCAAAGGAATATTATCAGCAGAAACAAAAGTTAATCCCTGTGATTCGACAAGCTTATGAATCCCTCGCAGCCGAAAAAGATATTATTGTACTGGAGGGAGCAGGCAGTCCAGCAGAAATCAATTTACGGGATGTTGACATTGTCAATTTTGGTATGGCAGAGATTTCTGATTCTCCCGTTATTTTAGTAGGTGATATTGATCGTGGTGGTGTTTTTGCAGCTGTTTATGGAACAATCGCTCTATTACGTCCAGAAGAACGCCGTCGAATAAAGGGAATTATTATCAATAAATTTCGTGGAGATATTAGTATTTTAGAAAGTGGTTTGACCATGTTGGAAGAACTGACAAGTGTTCCAGTTTTAGGCGTCGTTCCCTATTTGTCACTACATTTAGAAGAAGAAGATAGCCTTGCTGCTCAACTGCATCAATATAGATGTTCACCAGAAAGTAATCTGGATATTGCCATCATTTGTTTTCCACACATTTCCAATTTTACAGACTTTGCGGCGTTGGATGGAATAGATGCTATTTCTGTTCGTTATGTTACCAGTGTGCAGATGTTGGGAGAACCAGATTTGCTGATTCTGCCGGGGACAAAAAATACACTGTCTGACTTGCGGTGGTTGCGGCAAAGTGGATTAGAGGCAGCCATACAAAAACTGCATCAAAAGGATTGTCTTTTGTTTGGTATTTGTGGCGGTTTCCAAATGTTAGGAAATTCGATTTCTGATCCAGATCATGTGGAAGATGGCGGGGTTTTACGTGGTATGGAATTGCTGGATATGGAGACAACTTTTCAGACGAAGAAGTATCGTCAACAGATACAGGGCAGTATTTGTGCGATTTCCGGAGTATTGCAGTCGCTTTCGGGCTGTACAGTCAGTGGTTATGAAATACATATGGGAACGACTACTGTTCATTCAGCGATTCCATTTACGAAACGAGAAGACGGTGTTTACAATGGATACTGCAATCCAGATGGCAATGTATATGGTACTTATCTGCATGGTATTTTTGATACAACAGAAACCACAGCCTGTCTGATACAGCAATTACTCTATCGAAAAGGTTTGAATTATCCGGTCGCTGTTTTGGATTTGCAGCAAGAAAAGGAACAGCAATATAATATACTGGCAGATACATTGCGGCAGCATTTGGATATGGAACAGATTTATCGGATTGTAAATAAATGGGAGTATCATGCATGAAACGACTTAGGGAGGGTTATACCACGGGTGTCTGTGCAGCAGCAGCAGCATTGGCATCTGTATTATGGCAGACAGCAGGACAGTGTCCAAAACAGATTGCCTATACACTGCCATCTGGAAAAACACTTTCTTTGCCAGTGGAGGCAGTAGAAAAATATGTATGCGGTGTGCGAAAAGACAGTGGTGATGATCCCGATCAGACAAACGGTTGTTTGGTTTGTGTTATGGTACAGATTTTGGAAATGAAAGGCATAATTTCTTTTCAGGCTGGTAAAGGGGTTGGAATAGTGACTCGAAAAGGACTGCCAATTCCAGTGGGAGAACCAGCTATCAATCCTATTCCACGGGAGATGATTACGAAAGCAATCCGTTCTATCATTGGCACACGCCGTGCAGTGGTAACTATTTCTGTACCTGATGGAGAGCAAATTGCAGAACGCACGTTTAATAGTCGCCTTGGCATTGTTGGCGGCATTTCTATTCTTGGAACAACTGGTATTGTTCGTCCAATGAGTGAGGAGGCTGTTCGGGAGTCTTTACGGCTGGAACTTTCTATGTGTCGTGCAGAATATGGGACTGCTTGTGCAATGGTGACGGGTTATGCTGGAGAAAACTATTTGCGGCGGCGATTTTCAGATAATGGCAGTATTATTTTGTGCAGTAATTATCTGGGTTATCTGCTCGACTGTGCAGAAGAAATGGGAATGCAGACGATTCTGCTTGCTGGTGCTGCTGGAAAACTTATCAAACCGGCAGCAGATATTATGTATTTGCATAGCCATACAGCAGGTGGACAGCGGGAAATTATCTGTACGCATGCAGCTCTTTTGGGTGCTTCGACAGAACAGGTACAGCAATTGTATAGATGTAATACAACAGTAGAAATGCAGGAGCAATTATCTGAAATGCCGTTTGCAGTAACGGTTTGGAAAAAGATTGCAGATGCAGTGTGTGAAAATTGTAGGAAGCGAACGCATTTTCATATCAAAATGGGTGTGATTTTGTTAGATCGGGAACAGCGTGTATTAGCAGAAACAGCGTCTGTGCCAGATGTAGTAAAGGAGTGGAGAAGACATTGAGAAATCCGTTATGGTTGGTGGGCGGTGGCAGTGGAGAACCAGATTATCTATTGCCGGCAGCAAAAAAAATACTGGAGCAAGCAGATTGTGTCATTGCTTCTCAACGATTTGGAAAGTTGCTTTCTATTAAGAAATTTCTGCCGCTTGTAAACCTTTCCGACTTGCTGGAGCAGTTGCCGATTCTGCTTGAAAAAGAATCCATTGCCATTCTGGTGTCTGGTGACCCTTTGCTTTACAGTTTTTATCACACTGTAAAAAATCGTTATCCAGATTGGCAGATGGATGTCATTCCCGGTATTAGTTCGTTGCAGTTGTTAGGTGCAAAATTTGGCTTATCAATGGAGCAGGCATATATTTGCAGTTTGCATGGAAAGCCCTATACTGCTGGTTCGATTGCCTGTGCTGTGACACAGCATTCACTGACATTTTTTTTCTGTTCTGCCAAAGATGGTGTGAGAGAAATTGCAAAGGCACTTTGTTTTTATGGGTTGGAAGATATGACATTATTCGTAGGTGCAGATTTGACCCATGAAACAGAGCAGCTTTGGCAGGGACCGCCAAAGCAATTTTGTGAAATGAAAAATCCGCCTCTTTGTGTAGTTGCTGTATCTAATCCACATCCAAAACAAATTGGAAACACTGTTTTATTACCGGATGCTGCATTTCTGCGAAACGGTGTTCCTATGACAAAAGAAGAAGTGCGTGCTGTGATTCTCAGTAAGCTGCAATTGCAACCGGATAGTGTTGTATGGGATATTGGTGCTGGAACAGGGAGTGTTTCTATTTCATGTGCGAAATGTTGTCCATTTGGAATGGTTTATGCGATTGAATATCAGACATCTGCACTAGATATTTTGAAAAAGAACTGTGCCTATTTGCAGGCAGAAAATGTAGTAGTTTTGGCTGGTAGGGCAGAACAGGTGATTGCTACGCTTCCTACGCCGGATTGTATTTTTATTGGCGGAAGTGGTGGAGCTTGTTCAGAGCTATTGCAGCAGATACAAGCTCTTCCGAAAGTGGTTCGACTTGTTATCAGCAGCGTGACACTAGAAACACAAGCAGAATTGACCATCTTGCTGCAAAATATGCCACAGTTGGAAGTTGTACAAGTTGCGGTGGGACGAAGCAAAATAGTAGGGAAGTATCATGTATTGGAAAACAATCATCCAGTGATGTTATTTTCTTGTTTGGCAGGAGGAGATCAATGATGAAAAAAGGTATTTTTTATGCAGTTGGCGTGGGAGTGGAATCAATGGATTTGACTTTGCGTGCAAAACAGGTTTTAGAACAGGCTGATGTGATTGTAAAGCCAGTCAAACAAATTGGTGCCTCTTCAGTTGCTTATACCATTGCAGAAAAATCTGTAAATTTGAAACAAACGGAAACAATAGAATTGGTATTTCCCATGCAGATACAAACAGATTACTACAATCGTTTACAAAACGGTTGCCTTCAGCCTATTTGTGATTGCTTAGAAGCTGGGAAAAATGTAGCAATGGTGACATTGGGCGATGTTTCTATCTATAGTACTGCAACTTATGTGCGGCAGGTCTTAGCGGAAAAGGGATATGAGACCGCTGTAGTTGCAGGAATCTCCTCTTTTTCTGCTGGAGCTGCAAAAGCAGAGTGCAGCTTGTGTGAAAATCAGGAATCTTTGATTGTGTTACCTGTTGTGACAAGTAAAGCAGAAGTCGAAGCGGTTTTGGAACAGTTTGATACTTTGGTGTTGATGAAAGCTGGAAAGGCATTGCCATGGTTGATTCCATTGTTGACGGAAAAAAAGCTGCTTTCTCATACTACCATGTTCTGTAATATTGGTATGGAAGGAGAATATATTGGAATACCTTCTATCCAATATGCATCTTATTTTACCACACTCATAATTAAGAAAAGGCAGACTAATGGAATGCAGGAAAGGAGATTGGTTTTAGAATGATATATTTTGTAGGAGCAGGCGCGGGCGATCCTGAACTGTTGACCATTAAAGGAAAGCGTCTAATTGACCATGCTGATGTGATTATCTATGCAGGTTCTTTGGTAAATCCAGCTGTTTTGGAAGATAGAAAACCAGACAGTATTGTCTATGATAGTGCTGGCATGACATTGGAAGAAGTACTTTCTGTCATGCAGCAGGCGGAACAACAAGGAAAAATGACAGTGCGGGTGCATACAGGAGATGCTTCCATTTATGGTGCAATTCGAGAACAGTTGGATGCATTGGATCGCATGGGAATTGCTCATGAAGTGGTGCCTGGTGTTAGTTCTTTTTTAGCGGCAGCGGCTGCCCTACAAAAGGAATATACGTTACCTGATGTTTCTCAAACAGTGATTTTAACTAGAATGGAAGGACGTACCTTTGTTCCAGAAACGGAACAATTGGAATCTCTTGCACAGCATCGTGCAACGATGGTTATTTTTCTATCAGTTGGAAAAATTGCAGAATTGGTATTTCGTTTGTCCAGTGCTTATCCAATGCATACGCCTGTAGCAGTGGTTTATAAGGCGAGTTGGCCTGATCAGAAAATTGTAACAGGGACACTGGAGACGATTGCGGAGCAAGTTGAAAAAGCTGGTATTCATAAAACTGCATTGGTATTGGTTGGTGAATTTTTAGGAGATACCTATACGCTCTCTAAACTCTATGATAAAACATTCACGCACGGCTATCGAAAAGGAATTGTAAAATGAAAATTGCATATTACTGTTTAACACCAACGGGAGAACGGCTTGCTAAACAAATGCAAACAGCATTTGGTGGTGTTTTACGAAAAAAAGAATCCTTTACAGATGCTATTCTTGCGATGGATTTTCAAAGCAAAGATGTTATGGTGTTCATTATGGCGGTTGGTATTGTAGTGCGAAAAATTTCACCATTGTTGCGTTCTAAATTAACGGATCCTGCTGTAATTGTGTTGGGACAGGATGGAAAATATGTTATTAGTCTGCTTTCCGGACACATTGGCGGTGCGAATGAAATGACAAATACAATTGCAGCATTACTGCAAGCCGAACCTGTAATTACAACTGCCACCGACTTACAGAGACAAGTGGCATTTGACGTTGTGGCAGTAAAAAATCATTTGGTGATAGAAAATCCTGATATGGTGAAAACTGTTAGTAGTGCCTTGCTTGCTGGAGAGTGTGTGCAGTTGCAGTCAGATTTATCTGTACTTCATGCAGATAAATATTCGCAAATAGTATGGACAGAATCACAGAAAACGACTTGTAAAGTGGTAATCTCTGACCGTCTATTTTCAGAAGAAAAGAATGCGAAACCAACTTTATATCTACGTCCAGTAGATTTAGTAATTGGTGTGGGGTGTAAAAAAGAAATTCCGTTTGTTCATTTAGAATCTTGTTTCCTTTTCTTTTTGCAGACTTATGGTTATGCGATCTCATCTGTGAAAGCCATTGCTACCATTAAACGAAAACAAACGGAAGCCGCCATTTTACAGTTGTGTGAAACATATCAGATTCCGCTGCAAATTATTTCAGATGAAGCAATTTGCAATTGTCAATATCCATTTGAAGCGTCTGATTTTGTGAAGCAAGTGACAGGATTACCAGCAGTGGCAGAATCATGCAGTTATTTGGCATCAGAGTGCGGCACTGTTTTAACGGGTAAAGTAAAGTATTCAGGCGTAACGCTGGCAGCTTGTCGTTGCAAGCTGCCGCCAGTTCAATTATAGAACTATGAAATAGAATGGAGGAAAAATGCTTTGTCACCAATTATTTATGCAGTTGGTTTTGGTCCAGGTGATCAGTTGTATATGACAACACAAGCTGTTTCTGTATTACAAAAAGTAGATATTATTGTTGGATACACTACTTATGTTAAGTTGCTGCAAGAACAGTTCCCAGAGAAACAATTTTTCTCCACCCCCATGCGGCAGGAAGTGGAACGTTGTCGGCTCGCAGTAAAAATTGCACTACAAGGAAAAACGGTCGCAATGGTTTCCAGTGGGGACAGTGGCATTTATGGCATGACAGGAATTTTATTAGAGGTAATTGCTGCACAAAGGGCAAATATACAAGTGGTTGCCGTTCCCGGTGTAACAGCCGCCAGTGCGGCGGCGGCTCTTTTAGGAGCACCTTTGATGCATGATTTTGCAGTCATTAGTTTGAGTGATTTAATGACACCACTTTCTCTGATAGAGAAGCGAATCACTTGTGCAGCGAAGTCGGATTTTGTTATTTGTCTTTACAATCCCAAATCCAAAAAACGAACCGATTATCTTGCACGGGCAACAGATTTGATTACACAGTACCGGAAACCAGAAACCCCCGTTGGTATTGTACGGTACGCTGGAAGAGCAGAACAGGCTGTGTGGCTTTCTACTTTGGAAAAATTGAAAGAAGAGACGATAGATATGTTTTGTGTGATTTTAATTGGCAACTCTCAAACTTATGTAAAGGATGGAAAGATGATTACGCCACGAGGCTATCAGTTAGATCAAGGAGCAATGCAATGAAAAAGTGTCGAGTAGCAGTCATTGCTGGAACCAGCGATGCCACAGACTTGATTGTTTCCTTGCCAAAATCGTGTGAAGTAACTGCGTTTGTAGCAACGCCTTATGGAAAAGAAATTTTAAATGGTACGAATTGTCGAGTTCATGTGGGGAGATTGGATGCAGATGGATTTTCTGTTGCTTTGACCGGTTTTGATACAGTATTAGATGCTTCGCATCCTTTTGCAGTTGTGGTAACAGAAACAGTAAAATCTGTATGTCAATCAAAACAGATTCCCTATTATCGAATTGGCAGGCAAACCTTGCAATATGATTATGAGAAGTTATATTCTGTTCCCAATAAAGAAGAAGCTGCATCATGGCTGTCTGCTACATCTGGCAATTTATTTTTTACTGTTGGAATTAATACACTTCCGTTTTATGCAGAACAAGTGAAAAATTTTGCAGTTCGTTCTTTTGCAAGGGTATTGGATACGCCTTCTTCCCATCTGGCAGCAAAAGACGTTCCTGCACAGTTTTGGTTTGCAATGCCTCCATATTCTGTAGAAGAAACGATACAATTTTTGCAGAAGCATGAAATTGCAGTATTGATTTCCAAGGATAGCGGTGCAAGGGGTGGCGTTCCAGAGAAAATAAAAGCTGCTAGTATCGTAGGAATACCAGTTTTATTGATACAATCACCAGAAACCTTAAAATTTATGGAGAAAGAGTTTGAAAATAACTTTTATAAATATTAGATAAAAAGTAGTCTGAGAAGATTATTTTCTTCTCAGACTACTTTTTGTTTTATATAGTTTTCAATTTAAGAAAGTGCAATCAGTTGTTTCATATCATACAGCCCGGCAGGTTTCCCACAGAGGAAAACAGCAGCATTTACAGCACCTTCTGCAAATACGGTTTTAGAAGCAGCACTATGGGAAAGTGTAATCACTTCATCGTGTCCTGCAAAAATCACATCATGTTCTCCAACAATCGTTCCGCCTCGAATGGCATGCATTCCGATTTCATTCTTTTCTCGTTTCATTCGTCTTGCGTGGCGGTCATAGACATAGTGATAACGGTTTTCCTTTACTTCGTTAATTGCGTTGGCAAGCATAATGGCGGTACCACTTGGTGCATCAATTTTCTGGTTGTGATGCTTTTCTACAATTTCAATATCGAATTGATCTCCCAGAATGGCAGTTGCACGTTTTGCCAGTTCTACTAATAAATTAATGCCAAGAGACATATTAAAAGTAAAGAAAACCGGAATTTGTTCGGCAGCAGTTTTGATTTGTGCAATTTGTGCTTCACTGTATCCCGTAGTTGCTAAAACCAACGCAACATTATGTGTAAAAGCATAGTTTAGCAACATATCCAGAGAAGATGGGTTAGAAAAGTCAATGATAACATCTGGTTGTTCTGGCAGTTGTTCTGCTGTTTCTACAATCGGAAATAGATCATATTGTTTGGTGTAGCTGTCAATACCGCCGATGACTTTACAGTCTTCCCTGTTCGCAATGCAGCCAGCCAGCGTATGTCCCATTTTTCCATTTGCACCGCATAAAACAATTTTTGTCATTTGTTCACATCCTTTGCTTTTCAGAGAGTCCTTAAACCAGATTGTGTGCAGCAAGTGCATCGTGCAGAGCAGCCTTATGATCTTCTGTCATTTCATAGAGTGGCATTCTGCATGGACCTGCCGGCATTCCCATCTGATTGAGCGCATCTTTCACTGGAATTGGATTTACCTCAATAAATAATTTGTTAATTAAATCCAAGTATTCTAACTGCATTTTTGTGGCAGCGGCAAAATTATTTTCGAGGCAATATTGCGTCATTTGATGTGTTTCCTTTGGCATGATGTTGGACAATACAGAAATGACGCCCTTTCCGCCCAGAGACATAATTGGCACGATCATATCATCATTGCCGCTGTAAATATCCACTAAATCACTGCATTGTGCAGCCAGTTTCGCTGTATAACCAATATTGCCAGAAGCTTCCTTAACAGCAACAATATTTTTGTGCTGACCGAGTGCTTTTACTGTTGCAACGTCAATGGCAACACCAGTACGGCTTGGAATATTATAGAGAATGATCGGAATATCAACACTGTCTGCAATCATAGTATAGTGGGCAATTAAGCCACGCTGTGTGCATTTGTTATAGTATGGTGTAACCAGAAGCAGACCATCTGCACCAAGTTCCTGTGCTTCTCTGGAGAGTTCAATGGCATACTGGGTGTCATTGCTGCCTGTTCCAGCAATAACAGGAATGCGGTTATGCGTGTGCTCTACTGCACAGCGAATGCAGTCACGATGTTCTTCATCACTCAATGTGGAAGATTCGCCGGTTGTGCCACAAATAATAATGGCGTCTGTTCCATTTTCAATCTGGAAGTCAATCAGTTTTTTCAGTCCTTCAAAGTCAACTGCACCATCTTGCAGCATCGGTGTAACGATGGCAACGCCAGCACCGGTAAAAATGGTATTTTTCATAGTGGAAACGCTCCTTTCAAATATGTTGTTTGAGTAAGAAAGTTTATGAGATGGTTTTCATAAAAGTCATCCAAGTATCAGAAATGTTCCCATGCATTGCTTGATAAAATGCAATGGCAGGTGTGTTTTGCTGTAGACATTTCCATTCCATCCGCAGACAATGTTGCTTTTTTGCAATCTGCTCTAAATGTTGAAATAACTTTGTTGCAATGCCCTTGCCACGGAATGCTGGTTCTACCCAGAGATCTTCTAAGTAAAGAACCGTCCTGCCCGAGAGTATGGCAAGTGGAATGAAAAAATAAGCCGCTAATCCAATTGTCGTTTTGTTTTCTGTTTCTGCCAATAATGCAAAAAGTCCATTTTTTTCTTGCAGCATTCTATGAACTATTTCTGCTGTCAATTCACAGGATGCAGAAAGTCCTTCAAAGTCTGCCAATTTGTGTATCATTTGACAGACAATTTCTGCATCATCTGGCGTAGCAGATCGAATGATCATGCAAAGTATCCCTTTGCAGCCAACAATTCTGCCAGCAGTACTGCACCGCCAGCAGCACCACGTAACGTATTGTGTGACAGACAAACAAACTTATAATCAAATAGAGAATCTTCTCGCAGACGACCAACAGAAACAGCCATGCCATTTTCTAGATTGCGGTCAATTTTTGCCTGTGGACGATTATCTTCTTCAAAATAGTGAATAAACTGTTTTGGTGCACTGGGCAGCTGCAATTTTTGCGGTACACCTGCAAATGTCTGCCAAGCCTTTAAAATTTCTTCCTTTGATGGTTTCTTGTCGAACGAAACAAATACCGCAGCAGTATGCCCATCCGAAACAGGTACACGCAGACATTGTGTGGTAATCAGCGGAGAAGTAGCTGAAACAATTTGCTCCCCTTCTACATTGCCCCATACTTTCAGTGGTTCTTTTTCCGACTTTTCTTCTTCTCCACCGATAAATGGAATTACATTATCCACCATTTCCGGCCATGTCTGAAAGGTCTTTCCGGCACCAGAAATTGCCTGATAGGTGCAGGCAAGTATCTGCTTGATGCCATAAGCACGTAGTGGAGAAAGTGCTGGCACATAACTTTGAATGGAGCAGTTGGACTTGACAGCAATAAAGCCCTTCTTCGTACCAAGCCGTTTTTTCTGGCTTTCGATGACATTCAGATGTTCTGGATTCACTTCCGGAATAACCATTGGTACATCCGGCGTAAACCGATGGGCAGAATTGTTGGAAACAACCGGGCATTCTGCCTTTGCATATGCTTCTTCTAGTGCACGAATTTCCTCTTTTTTCATGTCTACTGCACAGAAGACAAAGTCTACTATAGAAGCAATTTTTTCAATGTCTGCTTGTGCATCCAGCATTATCATATCCTTCATAGCAGACGGCATCGGGACTGTCATTGCCCATCGGCTGCCAACAGCTGCTTCATAGGTTTTACCAGCAGAGCGAGGAGAGGCTGCCAATGCGACAACCTGAAACCACGGATGACCGTCTAGCAAGGTTGCAAACCGCTGACCGACCATGCCTGTTGCACCAATGATACCAACTTTCCACTGTTTCATTTGTAAATCCTCCAAAAATCATTAAAAATAAAAAAAACCGGTTGAAAACCGATAGAGTATGCGTTATAATAGATATGTTGGCATTTTACATCTGCCGATAGCTCTCCATCACAACGATGACAGTCACAGACCTGTTCGGAACTGTAACCAGAAAAGAAAGGACCAGATTCTTTTCTTCGGCACTCGCACCTTTTTGTTCTGCATTAACGATTGGTCAAATCCAGTCAGAACATACTCATTTTGAGTGCACCTCTATCTTATTTCCATCATACCATTTTTCTGGTGGTATGTCAATATTATTTTGAAAAAAATTAGGAGTGAACCATGAAAAAATCAGATTTTTATTATAATTTACCAGAATCACTGATTGCACAGACGCCAGTTACACCAAGAGACCATTCTCGTTTGATGTTGGTTGATAAAGAAACTGGTGCAATTTCTCACCGTCATTTCTACAATTTATGCGATATTCTGCAAAAGGGTGACTTACTGGTTATGAATGATTCCCGTGTTCTGCCAGCGAGACTTTATGGAGAAAAAATAGGCAATGGGACTTTTATTGAATTTTTGTTATTAGAACAAAAAGGGAATCAGTGTTGGGAAATTATTTGCCGGCCTGGTAAAAAGGCAAAGGTTGGTACACAATTTTCATTTGGCAACGGAAAATTGATAGCAGAAGTAATAGAGGTAAAACCAGACGGCAATCGAATTGTTCAATTTCAGTGCGATGGTAATTTTTATACAGTACTAGATGAAATTGGACAAATGCCGCTTCCACCATATATTACAAAAAAATTAGAAGATAAAGAACGATATCAAACTGTTTATTCCAGAGAACTTGGTTCTGCTGCGGCTCCCACTGCGGGATTGCATTTTACAAAAGAAATGCTGCAAACGTTACAGGAAAAAGGAATTGATACTGCATTTGTGACTTTACATGTAGGACTTGGCACATTTCGTCCTGTTAAGGAAGATGATGTTTTACAGCATAAGATGCATAGTGAACATTACCATTTGCCACAGAAAACAGTAGATAAAATTTTACAAACGAAGCGGAATGGTGGACGGGTTATTGCTGTTGGGACAACTTCTTGTCGAACATTAGAGGCAGTTGCCACTATGCATGATGGTGTGTTGGAAGCATCAGACGGTTATACTGATATTTTTATTTATCCCGGTTATCAATTTAAAGTATTGGATGGACTGATTACAAATTTCCATTTGCCGGAAAGTACATTGATTATGTTAGTATCTGCATTGTTAGGATATGAAAAGACTATGCATGCTTATGAAATTGCAGTACAAGAACAATATCGCTTTTTTAGCTTTGGCGATGCGATGTGTATTTTATAATGGAAAATTTTTCTCTGAAATGGGTTTTCAGAAATGGGACATAGCGGGATTCAAAACCAATTGCACAAAGAACTTCATTTTACAAAAAATTAATTTGATCGTTGACTTTTATACAAAATTAAAGCGTATAATAAAAATGTAAAAGGCCTTAAGAGTGAATATTCATTTGGAACAATGACGTCCCATGTAGTAAGTAATTGCTATGTGTGGACGTTTTTTTATGTTTCAAATAAGTTCTGATTGATAGACACCGGTGTAACTGTTATTATTTATGTAAATCGATTTCACAAAAATTGCAAAATATCTTATAAAAACGAATTTTAGGAGGATAAAACTGATGAATTCTGGTAATATTGCGTTCGTAATTATTTGTGCAGCTTTGGTATTTTTCATGACACCGGGTTTGTCCTATTTTTATGGTGGATTGGTTCGTCGTAAAAATGCAGTTAATACAATGTTTGCCTCTGTAGTTACCATTGGTATAGGAATTGTAATGTGGGTATTATTTGGATATTCTCTTTCCTTTGGAACAGATCACTTTGGGATCATTGGTGATTTTAGTTGGTTAGGTTTGGAAGGTGTATCCAAAACCGAACCATATGTGGAGGAACAGCAAATACCAAATATCGTATTTTGTCTGTTTCAAATGATGTTTGCTGTCATTACTCCAGCATTAATTACGGGTGCAGTTGCTGGAAGAATGCGGTTTAAGTCTTTATTTTTCTTTTTAGTTTTTTGGAGCATTATTGTTTATTATCCGATGGCACACATGGTATGGGGAAATGGTGGATTCTTAGCAAAAATTGGTTCTGTTGATTTTGCTGGTGGAAATGTTGTACATATTAGTTCTGGTGTTTCTGCATTGTTACTTTGTATTTTGCTTGGCAAACGATATGACTATGAAAGAGTAAATTATAAAATTCATAATATTCCATTTGTAGCAATGGGTGCATTTGTTTTATTATTTGGTTGGTTCGGTTTTAACGCTGGTTCCGCATTGGCAGCAGATGGTTTGGCAGCACATGCTTTTGTTACTACAGCAGTTTCTTCAGCAGCTGGTATGCTTTCTTGGATGCTTTGTGATATAATTGCAGATAAAAAACCGACTTTTGTTGGTGCTAGTACAGGATTAGTTGCTGGTTTAGTTGGCATTACACCAGGGGCAGGATTTGTACCAATTTGGGCAGCGATTATCATTGGTTTTACAACTTCTCCAATTTGTTTCTTTATGATTTCTTTTGTAAAGAAAAAGCTGGGGTATGATGATGCATTAGATGCATTTGGATGTCATGGTATTGGTGGTATTTGGGGTGGTATTTGTACTGGCTTATTTACAAAGAATTCTATCAATGACATTGGACAGGGGAATGGTCTTTTCTTTGGTGATACGAAGTTATTTTTAATGCAGTTGGCGAGTATTTTTATCACGATTGCAGTTGCAATTGTTGGTACATTGATCTGTTATGCATTGACAAAATTAGTGAGCGGTGGACGGATTCGAGTGAATGAACGAACAGAACGTGCTGGCTTGGATCGTGCAGAACATGGCGAAGCTGCTTATCCATCCTTTACAGGATTAGATTAAACAGGAGGAGAGGCATTATAATGATTATCAAAGTAGAAGCAATTATTCGAGAAGAAAAATTGCAAGATGTATTGGATGCACTTGCAGAAATGAATGTGCATGGTATTACTTGTTATCAGGTTATGGGATGTGGCACCCAGCGTGGTATGAAGAGTTATGTACGTGGGCATCAAGAAGTAGAAATTCATATGCTGCCAAAAATTAAGCTGGAAATTTTGGTTTCTACAGAGGAATGGGAACAAAAGACAATAGAAGCCATTCAAAAGGTAGCTTATACTGGCAACATTGGAGATGGTAAAATTTTCAGTTATGATGTACGAAATGCAATGCGAATTCGTACTAAAGAAACTGGAGCAGATGCAATTCAACCAGAATAATTAGAAAATATTGCAGTAAAAGACTGGTTCAAAAGGAACTGGTCTTTTTTTGCTTGACGATATCCGATAAAACATGTTATAATAAATAAAAATCATGTAGGAGGGTTCTATCTTTGCATATCATCGCACATATTGAAAATGCTTTTCAAACCAAATTCGGCATACCACGACAAAGTGGATTGGTCTCTTCTTTACAGTCCAAGATTATTTTTGAATCGTTGTATCGTAATCCAGATGCAGTTCGTGGCTTAGAAGATTATTCTCATATTTGGTTGATTTGGCAATTTTCCGATTCCATTCGGGAAAATTGGTCTCCTACTGTGCGTCCACCACGACTTGGTGGAAATCAAAGAATGGGTGTGTTTGCAACCCGCTCACCATTTCGTCCCAATCCAATCGGACTTTCTGTTGTGCAACTTGAACGGATCGCATGGAATGAACCAGAATCCCCGATACTATATGTCAATGGTGCTGATTTGATGAATGGTACTCCTATCTATGATATTAAACCATATTTGCCACACATTGATAGTTACCCGGAAGCAAGTGGTGGATTTGCTGTACAAGTAGCAAATTATGCGTTGCAGGTTATTTTTCCAGTTCAATGGTTATCGCAGGTACCGGTAAATTTACAGAAGGCACTATATGAAATTTTAGAACAAGATCCCAGACCCTCTTATCATCATGATCCGAATCGTACATATGGTTTTTATTTTGCAGATTTAGAAATTCGCTTTACTGTACA
>JAUNJC010000022.1 GCA_030523195.1 Oscillospiraceae bacterium | reverse complement strand
TGTCAATACATTTTGTTTTTTCAATTTTCTTTTTATATACATATCAGCAAAAGAATCAGCATACTGAAAAATAAAACGCATTCATATGTCTCCAATTTCTGTTTGCAATCCTTGTAAAATTGTGTTATACTAAAAAACAATCAAACATAAAGGGGAATTTGAAATGTATCTAGATTTATATAATTTTGATCAAAAAATGAGCAGCTGCATTTTAAAACGTGGAAAGGATTATTATCATAAAAACGCAGTTGTACAACTACAGCAAGTAAAAGACGGTATTTATCATGCTGATGTTGTTGGAAATGATCGCTATCATGTGGAAATCATATTAAATCAAGAAAAAAAACTTGTCTCAGCTTCTTGCAGCTGTCCTTATCACTATGATGCTTATTGTAAACATGAAGTAGCAGTTCTTTATACCTTGCGACATGCATTCTTAAATGGAACCATACAATATTCCCGCTATCATAGTTCTGCTGCTGTCTCCCATTTAATTGCAGATTATCACAATCAATATGAAACAGAAGCAGCAATGAGCTATCTGGAACAACCCATTCATTTAGTTCCAGAATTACACTATCACAATGATGGCACTATCACCACAGAGTTGAAAATCGGCAGCAATCAAATGTATATCGTCAAAGATATAATCAAATTACAAGAGGATTTTGAAGAAAAGCATGTAGTACGTTATGGAAAAAATCTGGAATTCCGCCATAGTTATGCCCTTTTGACAGAAAAGGAACGAGAATTGTTACAGTTTCTCAATATACTGCTACCAAGAAGAAATCCATACAGCTATTATCATGCTGAAAATCGAAGAAAAGTAAAAATCCCGTCTGCCATGCTAGCAGATTTCTTTCTACTGCTTGGTGAATTTGCTACAATAAATAGAGAAACTGCTGCAATCTGTCAAGAAAATCCACCTCTTTCTTTAAAAATAGAAAAAGAACAATATGATTCCAGAACGAAATATATCCTGCAAGCAGATGGAAAAAATAATTTTTTGGGCATGGCAAAACAAATTTGTTTTTACAATTCGGAACAGAAAAAAATCTATATCGCAGCAACTGACTTTTCTATGGCAATCGGTAAATTGCTGGATGTCCTGATGAAAGAACCCAGTCAACAACTCAATATTTTTGATAAAGATATGCCAGCATTTTATAATACCGTTCTACAGCCAATCCTCTCTCATGTTTCCATTCAAAATATAGAACTGCTGGAAGAATTTATACCACCGGAACTCCAGTCACAGCTCTATTTGGATGTACTCGATGACAACACCATTTGCGGCAAACTGGAGTTCATCTATGATACCATGCATTTCGCCGCATTTGAGGAAAAAAATAAACGGATTTGCAATCTGCAAAAAGAAATGCAGGCAGAGCGTGGTGTCCTGCAATATTTTACATATCATGCGGAAGATCCACATCATCCGCTTCTCTTGACAGGAGAAGCAGAAATCTACCGCTTGATTACAGAAGGCATTCCGCTATTATCCAAAGAAATAGAACTCTATGCCAGCGACCGATTTCAACGGATTACAGTACGTCCACCAGTGCGACCAACCGTGGGAATTCGCCCCGATCATCATTTGCTGGAGTTAGATATTCAGGCAGAGGGCTATGATCAAGAGGAATTGTTGGAATTGCTCTCTGCCTATCGAAGAGGACAAAAATATCACCGCTTACGAGATGGTTCTTTTTCCGTTTTGACAGATTCCGGTATGGGTGCTTTTTCAGAATTAGCGGAAGGGTTAAATCTAACCAACCAAGAAATCTTACAACAACAGATGCAAGTACCACAATATCGAATGCTATATTTGGACAGTCTGCAAAGTCAGCCGGATGGCATCCGTATCCAACGAAGCAGTACGTTCTGTGAAACTGTACAGAAATACCATGCCATGACAGAACAAGAAACAGAAACAGTACTGCCGTCTGCATTGCTGCCAATTTTGCGACCCTATCAAAAACAAGGTTTTCGTTGGATGCACGCCATTGCTGCCTACGGATTTGGCGGCATTCTAGCAGATGATATGGGATTGGGAAAAACATTACAAGCAATTGCACTCATGTGCAGCGAAAAGCAAACTGCTCTGTCAGGAGAACATCGCATTCATCTTGTTATCTGTCCCTCTTCCTTAACCTTAAACTGGAAAAGTGAAATCGAAAAATTTGCACCAGATTTAAAAACCGCTATCATCATCGGGACAGCAGCTGCTCGAAAACAACTGCTGCAACATGCCGCAGATTATGATGTACTGGTCACTTCCTATTCCCTTTTGGCAAGAGATATTGTTTTATATCAAAATCTTTCTTTTGATTTGCAATTTTTAGACGAAGCACAATTCATAAAAAATCACACCACACAGGCAGCAAAAGCTGTCAAAGGGATTTCTAGCCGCATTCGTTTTGCTTTAACTGGTACCCCTATTGAAAATACGCTTGCAGAACTCTGGAGTATTTTCGATTTTATTATGCCAAAATATCTGTTTCACTACAATAAATTCAAATCTACTTATGAAACACCGATTGTAAAAAGAAAAGACACCGCTGCGGTAAAATCCCTGCAAAAAGTAGTTGCTCCGTTTATTTTGCGGCGTATGAAAAAAGATGTGCTGACAGAACTTCCAGAGAAAACGGAAACTACATTACTGAGCGAAATGGAAGAACCACAGGACAAATTATATACTGCAACGGTACTGCAAACAAAACAAATGTTAGCAGCCAATCCCAATTCTAATTCTGGTGAAAATAAACTGCGAATTTTGGCAATGCTGACAAGATTGCGACAGATTTGCTGCGATCCTTCTCTGATCTATGACACCTACCGGGAGGGCAGTGCAAAGCTAGAACAGTGTATGGAACTGGTGGAGAGCTGCGTTCATGCTGGACATAAACTGCTGCTCTTCTCACAGTTTACCTCTATGCTGGACATCCTTGCAGAACGCCTGCGTCAACAGCAAATCTCCTTTTTTCTATTGACAGGGGCAACTAAAGCAAGCAGCCGGATGGAAATGGTTCAAACTTTTAATCAGGATGATACCTCTGTCTTTTTGATTTCACTAAAGGCTGGCGGCACAGGATTAAATTTAACTGGTGCAGATATTGTAATTCACTACGATCCTTGGTGGAATCTCTCGGCAGAACAACAGGCAACCGATCGTGTTTATCGAATCGGACAGAAGAAAAATGTACAAATCTATAAGCTGATTGCAAAGAACACCATTGAAGAAAAAATCCAACAAATGCAGAAGAAAAAAGCAGAACTGGCAAAACTCGCTGTTGCCGGAGAGGCAGATTTACTCAACATGTCAACAGAAGAAATTGCTGCATTACTGGAATAAAAACAGAAAAGAGGAAAACCATGAAAAATACTTATCAAATTATCACTATTTATGAAGAAGATCATGGATGCGAAGGCATTCCAGAAGGAGAAGAACAGATGGATCAAGTCTTGCTGCGTGCAGAAGATGGTACAGAACATTGGGTACGAATCCCAGATGCCCTTCTGTTACAACGAAACTGGAACGAAAATGACTGGATACACTGGGATGAAAATAAAATTACAAAATAAACATCAAAATAATAAAAGCGACCAAGTTTATTTCCTTGATCGCTTTCGTTGTTTTTACTTTTTGCAAAAATTACTGCTTTCCCATTAGTCTACCAATGTTGGATGGAAGTCTTCTATCCATGGTAATCCCCATTCATTTAAGGCATCCATAAATGGATCTGGGTCAAATTCTTCCACGTTATAAACACCTGGCTTTTTCCACTTTCCAGTCATTACCATCATTGCACCAATCATTGCTGGAACACCTGTGGTATAAGAAACTGCCTGAGAGCCGACCTCCCGATAACATGCCTGATGGTCACAAATATTGTAAATGTAATATGTCTTTTCTTTGCCGTCCTTGACCCCCTGAAAAATACAGCCGATATTTGTCTTCCCGACTGTTCTTGGCCCAAGCGATGCCGGATCCGGCAAAACTGCTTTCAAAAATTGCAATGGCACAATTTCCTTGCCCTCGTAGACAATCGGTTCAATAGAAGTCATACCGACATTCTCCAAGCACTTCAAATGTGTCAGATAGCTCTGTCCAAAGGTCATAAAGAACCGAATCCGCTTTACGCCCCTGATATTCAATGCCAACGATTCCAGTTCCTCATGATGCAACAAATACATATCCTTTTCGCCAACTTGATCAAAGTTATAAACTCGCTTGATTTCCATCGGTTCGGTTTCTACCCATTCACCATTTTCAATATAACTGCCCTTTGCAGAAACTTCCCGAATATTGATTTCTGGATTGAAGTTGGTTGCAAATGGGTAACCATGATCACCGCCGTTGCAGTCCAAAATATCAATATAATGAATTTCATCAAAATAATGTTTCTGTGCATAGGCACAAAATACACCTGTTACACCCGGGTCAAATCCACTTCCCAACAGGGCAGTAATCCCTGCTTTTTCAAATTTCTCCCGATATGCCCACTGCCACTTGTATTCAAACTTTGCGGTATCCTCTGGTTCATAATTTGCGGTATCCACATAATCTGTCTTTGTGGCAAGGCAGGCATCCATAATGGTTAAATCTTGATATGGCAGTGCTACATTGATGACAACATCTGGCTTCTCTCGTTCTATCAATGCAACCAACTGCTCCACACTATTGGCATCCACCTGTGCTGTTGTAACAACGGTTTTTGTGCCCTTTTTCTCTACTGCCTCTTTTAGTGCATCACACTTTGACTTCGTACGGCTGGCGATACAGATTTCTGTAAATACTGCACTATTCTGACAGCATTTGTGTACAACTACACTTGCCACACCGCCTGCTCCAATGATCAATGCTTTTCCCATACCAATTTCCTCCAAATAAATTTTAACAACAATCCCAATTATAGAGAACATCACTGAAATCACACTGTTTCAGCTTCTCCCGATGGATAAAGAAGTTGCAAATTCCTGCATCACCCCAAATAATCCGATCCTGTCCATCTCCAAAGTCACTGTCCAGTTGAAACAGAAGCACATCATGCGAATCCTCTTCATCTCGTGGATCATACTGTGTAAAGCCTGGATAGCCACCCATTTTATGGGCAAATCCATCATTGGCAGCTTCATAAATCTCATCCGGTATTTCTTCCACTTCTTTCTGATAAGCTTCCAAAACAGCATTTTCCATGTAACTTTCAAAATGACAATCTCCATTCGAAATGGTTTCCGTTTCTTCCAAAAATTCCAAACCCCAACAGCCGGAAACCGGAAATAAATCTTCTCCAAACGGAAGATTGTTGCCAACCTTTTCGTTTACTTCTGCTTCTGTGACCGTTCTGTCCAGTTCCTCGTAGTAGCAAATACGAAATCCGTCCTGATGGGTATTGTTATCAAAATCACATCCAGCCAAGTCATCATTGAGAATCCAGAATTGCAGCAAACCCGTGTGCGGAAAATCCGGCAGCGTAATTTGGCTGCAATCAATCTGTGCCAGCAATCGCAGCTGGAAACCCTTGCTGTCTGTTGGAATTTGTTCCCCATGCGGCACATAACCCAGACCGCCGACCTTACTTTCAAAAATAGAAGGGTTGCTGTCCGTCAGGGTTAGTTTCATACAGGGAATCCGTGTCTTTTCCATCACTGCATTCCACATCTCTTTTGTAATCTGTTCGTTTTCCTGCATTTTTTCCTCACTTTCTATGGAAATAATTTTCCACACTTTCCTTTTTATTGCTGCCTTACTCAAACGGTTCGGCAATTTGCTGTTTATCCTCACATTTTATAATAGTTCCAATTATAAATAACATCACTAAAATCACAGTGTTTCAGTTTCCCCCGATTGATAAAGAAATTCGCAATCCCCGCATCTTTCCATTTAACCCAATACATTCTATCTTCAATTCTGAAGTCACTATCCAGCTGAAACAGCAGGACATCGTGCAAGTCATCCTGTTCCCTTGGATCACACTCTGATTGCTTCCACTTTAAAACGTGAAAAGAAGCATAGTACTCTTCCCATGGATCCTCCTTTTCAAAGCATGGATAGCCGCCGATTTTATGTCCAAGTCCGTTGTTCGCATCATTATAAACCGCATCTGGAATTTCTTCTACTTTTTTCTGATAAAATTTCATCATGGCGTCCTTCATATAGCTTTCAAAGTGACGATCAGAGGGAGAAATCGTTTCCGTTTCTTCCAAGAATTCCAATCCCCAACAGCCACTAACCGGAAAGAAATCTTCCCCAAACGGCAGATTGTTGCCAACCTTTTCGGTTACTTCAGCTTCTGTAACCGTTCTGTCCAGTTCCTTGTAGTAACAAATACGAAAGCCGTCCTGATGGGTATTATGGTCAAAATCAACACCATACAAGTTATCATTGCGAATCCAGAATTGCAGCAAACCCATATGCGGAAAATCCGGCAGCGTAATTTGACTGCAATCAATCTGTGCCAGCAATCGCAGTTGAAAACCTTTGCTGTCTGTTGGAATTTGTTCGCCATGTGGCACATAGCCCAGACCACCTACTTTACTTTCAAAAATAGATGGAGGGCTATCTGTCAAAGTTAGCTTCATATAGGGAATCCGTGTCTTTTCCATCACCGCATTCCACATCTCTTTTGTAATCTGTTCGTTTTCCTGCATTTTCCTCCCCTTCTATAGAAATTGTTCTATTTTCAATACCTTTATTTCTCCCTTTTTATTGCTGACTTACTCGAATCGTCTGGCAACTCGACATTTTATTTTCGCCCTTCCGCCGCCGATTCCCGAAGGGCATCTCTTACATTATTCGGAATGGCAAAGCATCCTTGATGTAAAATCGTATTATAGTATCGTGTTCGAATCCCCAGACTGTTCCACCACTCTGCCTGCAAATCCTTTCGTGGATCATATTTCTTCGAGGCAAACCCAAACAGCCAGTGTCCAGACGGATACGTCGGGATATGTGCCTGATAAACCAGTGCAATCGGAAAGAAACTTTTTATCCGACTATGCGCCCGTTTCATGGAATTGGCATAAGACGTATAAAAGGTACTTTCGTGCTGATTGACCAAAATGCCATCTTCTTTCAATGCTTTATAGCAGTTGCCGTAAAATTCTTTTGTAAATAACCCTTCTCCCACACCGAATGGATCGGTGGAATCTACAATGATTAAATCATATTCATTTTCCACTTTTCGCACAAACCGCAGACCATCCTGAATATGCACATCTACTCTTGCATCATCAAATCCACGAGCAGTAAATGGCAAATACTGTTTCGATAATTCCACTACCATTTCATCAATTTCTACCACATCAATGTGTGCAATTGACGGATAACGTACCAGTTCCCGTACGGTACCGCCATCGCCAGCACCAATCACTAAAATATCATGGATATTCGGATTCGTTGCCATTGGAATATGGGTAATCATTTCATGATAAATGTACTCGTCTTTTTCTGTCAGCATCAGCAAGCCATCCAGCGTCATGATTCTGCCAAATTCCACTGATTCAAAAATATCAATTCGCTGAAAATCACTCTGCACACTGGCAAGCTGTTTGTCTACACGCATGGACATTCTTACATGTTCCGTATGATTTTCAGTATACCAAATATCCATACTTCTTTCTCCTTTCTGCTCTGCAATTCATGCTTCTTCTTCCGCAAACCGATTTTGCTCTGCGTCATAATGATAAACGGCTGCCTCTCTTGTAAATACCGCATATAGAAGCGGTTCCATTGACAATGCCTCCTCCAAAGAAATCACCTTCGTATTATTGGTATCCTCCCAATAGGCATCGTCCTCCCCGCCGTAACAAAGCGTCCAACCGCTGTCTTGTTCATCACATAAATCATCGGTATGCATTGCCCAATTGACCTCTCGATGTTCCAGTGCACGTTTTGTAATCAAAGCAAACTTGGATTCATCCAATCCGTTTGCCACTTTTACGAAAATCGCAGCAATATGCTTTTTCTGGAAAGAAATCCGATCTCCTATTTTTAAAGTTTTCAAATAATAAGGGGCGTTATCCAGCTCCCCGCAAAAACCATCTTCTGTCACTTCTGTAATACACACCCACATTCGCTCTGCACGACAGCCATTTTCCAGTTGCTCCGGAAAGCAAAAAATCAGTTTCACCAAATCATTTACTTGCAAAGCCTCAATTTCTTCCTCTGTCGGGATGTCAAATGTTCTGGGATATTTTCGATGTTGCTCCTGTGCATCTGCTAAATAGTAATTCTTATCCATCCCTTTCTCCTATTTTATTTCACAACCTGTAAACTGGAAAGTGTCATATCCTGTGAGCCTGTCAGGGAACAGCCCTTTTCTTTTGCATATAAAATATAAGAGACAATCGCCTCTGTAATCCGTTCACCCGGTGCTAAAATCGGAATGCCCGGCGGGTAACACATTACAAATTCTGCACAAACTCGCCCTACACTAAACCGCAGCGGCATCGCTTCTTTTTCTGCATAAAACGCCTGCTGCGGCGGCAAAACAACATCCGGTGGAATATACTCACTATTTAGCATACCGGTTGCATCTCCACCATAAAGCCGTTTGATTTCCGAAAGTGCTGAAATCAGACGCTCAATTTCCAACTCTCGATCTCCAGCAGTTACGATTGCTAAAATGTTGCCAATATCTCCAAACTCAATTTGTATTCCATATTCATCTCGCAGCAAATCATATACTTCAATCCCAGCTAAACCCGTATTTCTGGTATGGATAGAAAGCTTTGTCGTATCAAATGCATAGAAAGAATTGCCGTTGCACAGCTCTGCACCATAGGCATAATAACCACCAATGCGATTGATTTCTTCCCTTGCATAGTTCACAAACTGCACTGTTTTATAAAACATTTCTCGCCCATTCAATGCTAAATTTCGTCTTGCAATGTCCAACGAAACCATCAGTAAATAGGAAGCACTTGTAGTTTGCGTGAGGTTAATCACCTGCCGAACATAGTCAGCATTTACCGTATCCGCACAAAGCAATATAGCACTCTGCGTCAAAGAACCACCCGTTTTATGTACACTTACAGCTGCCATATCTGCTCCTGCTGCCATGGCAGAACAGGGTAAGTTTTCACCAAAATAAAAATGCGTCCCGTGTGCCTCATCTGCTAACAACAGCATACCATGTGCATGAGCAAGCTCTGCAATTTTCCGAATATCAGCACACACACCATAATAGGTCGGATTATTCACCAAAACCGCTTTGGCATCTGGATTTGCCAAAATGGCAGCTTCTACATCTTCCACTGCCATACCCAACGGAATCCCCAAATCCTTCTGTTCACCCGGGTCAACATAGACGGGGATTGCCCCATTGACAACCAGTGCATTGATGGCACTACGGTGCACATTGCGGGGCATGATCAATTTCTCGCCTGCTTTACAGGTCGATAAAATCATTGCCTGTGATGCACCTGTTGCACCATTGATGATAAAAAAAGCGTTCTTTGCCCCAAATGCCTCTGCTGCAAGCTTCTGTGCATCTCGTATCACAGAAACTGGATGGCAAAGATTGTCCAGATTCTTCATAGAGTTAACGTCCATACGAACACAATCACTTCCCAGAAAATCTACCAGCTCATGATTTCCTCGTCCGCCTTTATGACCCGGTACGTCAAATCGTACAACTCGATTTAAGCGATGCGTCTGCATTGCCTCCAGCAATGGGGCATCTTGTTGGGTATCATATTTCATACCACCCGTTCCCCCCTTTATCCATAGATATTTCTGCCACTGAAAATTTCAATCATTTCTCTTCGCAGCTGATTGGTAATATCCAAACGCACCTTGGGATCTAACTCATAAACATCCGTCTTAAACAAATAATTTTGCAGCTGCATTTCTTTTATCAGCATTCTACAATGAAAAATATTTGCCTGATACATATTCATATCCATTGTATCATATCGAAGTAAAATTTCAGGATCAATATAGTCTTGAATGGATGTAATATCATGATCAATAAAAAATTTTTTTCCATTCACATCTCGGGTAAATCCTCTTACCCGGTAGTCAATTGTGATAATATCTGAATCAAAACTGCGAATCAAATAATCTAGTGTATTCAACGGAGAAATTTCACCACAAGTAGAAACATCAATATCTACACGAAAAGTCGTTACTTCATTATCTGGATGACTTTCTGGAAACGTGTGAACGGTTACATGACTTTTATCCAGATGTGCATGAACATCTCGCCGTCTTAAAAAAGTTTCTCCCTGATTACAGGAAACATCAATTTGTGTGGGAACATGTCCTTCTGCAATTAAAATATTGACTGATGCCCCTTGTGGCTCGTAATCCTGCTTGGAAATGTTTAAAATAGAAGCTCCAATCATCTCTGTCACGTCACAAAGAATATTGGTCAGTCGTTCCGAGTTATACTGTTCATCAATATAGCGAATATAATCCTGCTTTTCTCGTTCTGTCTTTGCATAACAAACATCAAAAATGTTAAAGCTCAGCGTTTTTGTGAGATTATTAAACCCGTACAATGCCAGCTTCTTCTCCAACCCTACCATCACAGCCTTCCATAAAATATCATATCAAAGAATCCTTTTGTTTTCTGAGACAAATCTATATCAAGAATTCATTTTAGCACATTCTCTTCAAAAATGCAACGGGATATGGAGAAATTTTTTGTAACTTTGCAAATTACCTCTCATTTCATGGCTTCATAGCATCTGTTACGCAATCGGTTTCAGACAATGCCGTAATAAATAACCTTCCCGAACCCCATACGGACTGACATAGACCATCTTGCTATTTAACTTTTTTAAAATAACATCCAGAATCAACATTCCCGGTACAATGGTGTGTACCCGTTCTGGACAAACACGCAAAATCAATTTTTTCGCTGTTTCATCTCGCTTCAGCAACAATTTTTTCAGGCAGCGAAATTGCTCAACTGTGAAAGAGCGATTGTCTACTGAAAGTTTATCTTGTTCCTGTATCAATTGCAGCAATGCTCGTGCTGTACCACCAACACCGCAAACCACATCATAATGCGGCAATTTTTCAAATTTTACTTTTTTCAATTCCCGATTCACTCGCTCTTGTATTCGTTCTGTTTCCGTATCTCGTGGCAAAAATTTAGATACCATTTCTGTATATAGACGCAGTGAACCGATTGGAATACTCTCCATATAAGCAGGTCCATCCGCTGCAAAAGTAGTAATTTCCGTACTGCCGCCACCAATATCTACCAGTATCCCTTCTTCCAATGAAATACCATGCAGAACACCAAAATAATCTAAAAACGCTTCTTCATGCCCAGAAATAACATGCACTCGATAACCAGTCCGCAAAAAAATTAAATCCACCACTTCTTGCGTATTAGAAATATTTCGCAAAGAAGCAGTAGCAAATAAAACCGTTTCTGTAATATCCAGTTGCGACAAAAGTGCCTTACACGTACGCAATACTTCGCAAGCTTTTTCAATTCCTTCTGATGTCATTCTTCCTTCCTGCACATAACCAATCAACCCTGCCATATATTTTTTAGAAAACAATGTTTCAAATGTTGTTCCCTCTGTTGCATATATCGCCATACGAATGGTATTAGAACCCATATCAATTAATGCATATCTCACCTTTATTTTCCTCCTGAACAATTCTAGTCTATAATTCCATATCTGATCTGTATCTCTCGTACTATAGGATTCCTATAGTATACTGCAATTTGAAGAAAAATACAACACTCTTCTTGAAAATTCTCCAAAAAAATTATGTAAAATAAATCGTACGAATCTTAACGTAAAGATAACAAACCATTTACATTTTTGGGCTATCACAAAAACAAACTCTGTAGTATAATAAAAGAAAAAATTGAATACTTGTGTCTTTTTGTCTCATTCTATAGACTTTTTTATACAAGTTTATCCATTTCACTAAATTTCATCAACCGTTTGAGCATGCTATCGGTGTTTCAAATGATAAAGGCAAACTAAATAGGAGGCATTTTTATGGCAGAGCAAAATTGCTATGTAAATCGAGAACTTTCCTGGTTAAAATTTAACCAGCGTGTAATGGAGGAAGCAAAAGATTTTACAAATCCACTCTGTGAACGACTCTCTTTTTTATCTATTTTTCAAAGTAATTTAGATGAATTTTTTATGGTTCGTGTTGGCTCCCTTTCCGAAAAGATGCAGCTATCCGAAAAAATTCGGGAAAATAAAACGAATCTAACCTGTAAAGAACAATTAGATGCAATCTTTGGAAAAGTACGACATATGCTGCATGAAAAAGATAAAACCTATCGAAAACTTCAAAATGACCTCAAAGCAGAAGGCGTTGAAATTGTAGATTTTCACACCATTACACAACAAGAAGCTGATTATTTACAGTCTTATTTCCAAACAGAAATTGAACCATTGCTTTCACCACAGATTGTCAGCAAA
This sequence comes from Oscillospiraceae bacterium, assembly GCA_030523195.1. Lineage (GTDB taxonomy): Bacteria > Bacillota > Clostridia > Oscillospirales > Ruminococcaceae > Ruminococcus_C. The sequence goes on along the minus strand of JAUNJC010000022.1, from coordinate 9,388 downwards.
AAACAACCTTTTCCATTTCTACAAAATAAAGAAATTTATGCTGTTGTTGTTTTAGAGAAAAAAGGAAGTGAAAAACTTGGCATTGTTCCATGCAGCAGCAATGTATTCCCAAAGTATGTAACCCTTCCGGATCAGAAAAATCGCTTTATTTTGACAGAAGAATTGATTCTGCACTTTGCATCCGATATTTTCTCTCGTCATGTCATCAAGAGCAAGACCTTGATTCGCATTATTCGCAGTGCTGATATTGATGCAGAAGAGGAAAATATTGAAGATAAAACCGACTATCGTGCCGCAATGGAAAAACTGCTGCGTGCTAGAAAACGACTTCGTCCGGTAAAGATGGAATTTTCTAGATTAATGGATCCTGCTGTAATTGCAAAACTCTGTGAGTATTTACATCTGGACGAAGCACAAATTTTTCACTCTGAGGCACCACTCAGTCTTTCCTTTTTTTCACAAGTACGGGATTTGCTGCGAAAAAACCGTTCTCTTTTCTATCCTAGAAGAGTCCCACAGCGTTCTGCTAGTATTGACGAACGCCGCTCTATGATTGCACAAATTCAAGAAAAAGACCGTTTTCTTTCTTTCCCATTTGAAAGCATTCGTCCATTTTTGAATTTACTGCATGAGGCTGGGGAAGATCCCAATGTCGTTTCAATTAAAATGACACTATATCGTGTTGCTACCAACAGCAAAATTGTAGAAGCACTGATTGAAGCAGCAGAAAATGGAAAAGACGTTGTAGTACTGGTAGAATTGCGTGCTCGTTTTGATGAAGAAAACAATATTGAATGGTCCCGCCGTCTGGAAGAGGCTGGCTGCCGAATTATCTATGGTCTAGACAACCTCAAAGTACACTCTAAGCTTTGCTTGATTACTCGAAAAATTGGAAATGCTATTTCCTATATCACACAGGTCGGTACCGGAAATTATAATGAAAAAACAGCAGAAATTTATACAGATTACTCTCTCATGACGGCACGCTCGGAAATCGGTATGGAAGCAAGCCGTGTTTTCAATGCACTCTGTATGGGCCAAACCATTAAGCATACTGAATATCTGCTGGTTTCCCCACATTGTCTGCAAAATCATGTGGCAGACTTGATTGACAGGGAAATAGAAAAGGCAAAGGCTGGACAACCTGCTTACATTGGTCTAAAGGTCAATTCTCTGACGGATAAATACTTAATTGACAAATTGATTGCTGCATCACAGGCAGGTGTAAAAATCGATATGATTGTACGAGGTATCTGTTGTCTGATTGCCGGTGTTCCGAAAAAGACAGAACATATTACAGTTCGCAGCATTGTAGGACGATATTTGGAACATACTCGTATTTATATTTTCGGTGCCGGAAATAATGCTGACGTTTATATTGCTTCAGCAGACTGGATGACCAGAAATACCATTCGACGAGTAGAAGTGGGAGCCCCCATCTATGATAGCGACATTAAGACAAAAATTCTCTCCATGTTCCGTACCATGATGCAGGATAATGTCAAAGCAAGAATCCAACAACCAGACGGCTCTTATAAAAAACAAACTGCAAGTTCTTCTCCACTAAATGCACAGGAATACTTCTATGCACAAGCATATGCTGCTGCAAAGGCAGTGTCGGCTACAGAAGAAATCAATGCATAATGATACAAATTTTACGTATTGTTAAATTTTATTAGATAAAAAGGCTGCTGATTTCATTGAAACCAGCAGCCTTTTCTATTATTGATGTCAATTTTATTCAGAGAAAATATTTTCTGAGAATACCCAAATTGTATATCCCCTATAGTTTAACTCTTCATGTGGCATTGTTAAAACCAAAGAAGCAGATTGGTTTAATTTCTCCAGTTCTTCTTGCTCCATCAACAGAAAATAACGATCCTGTCCCGGTTGATCCTGAAACCAATTCCAATTGCTCTGATAAAGACTTGCAGAAACACCATCACTATCAGAAAAATCCACAGATCTTGCCTTTACTTTAGAATCTTCTAATACTGTAATTGCCTGCGAATGCCAGAAACTTGCATAACCATATGTTAAATTTTGTTCCTTCAGATATTCCCCTAATTCATAATTAACATTCGTCTTATAGAAATCTTCCGGCATTTTTACCACTTCCCAGCCACTGTGCAGACAAATATATGCCAACGGAATGCAAAGTAAAACACTGAGCCGCTTATATTCCACTTGATGATACAGCCAACGTAAAAAAGCAAAAGATACTAATACCCCAGTACAAACCGCTGGGGAAAGCCTCCAGTTTGCAACTGACAACAATCCGCAGAAATAACCAACCAAAATAAATGCAGTTACGATAAAATGTGCCCAAATCAAAATTCGCATTCCAGTTTCTTTAATTTTGCGATAACAGCAAAGTGCAACTACAGGCATAACGATCAAAAACAATGCATAAAAAATCGTTAGGATTACTTGTATTCCCTCTATAGAAGCAAGATTATTTTGCTTATTGATTTGCAGACCAAGTAAATTTAAAAAGTCAAGTGGTAACTTTTCTACATGTGCCCACCATTCATTTGGATTAGAGAATTTAGAGTATGCCTCTGCATAAAGTGCTTTTGCATCACCATTAATGACTGCGCCAAGTTGTATCCCTAATAACAATCCAATCACACAAATCAACAATACTAATAGTGAAGTATAATTTTTACGATGATGAAACGGTGTTCGATAATCCAAAAATCGTTCACAAAATACGCCGCCAATAATAGGTAATGCAAATAAAGCGATGGCAGTAGTGGAATTAGTGCAACAAATTATAAAATCAACTGCAAGTAATATAAAAAAGATAATTTTTTGTATGTATATACTATGCGTAGGTCTTCTCTCACATAGATTTATAATTCGCAATACCAAAAATAAACCAATAAATAAGAAAAAAACACCAAGACTATAATGGATAATATGACCCCAGAAAATTTCACGGAGTTTCTGACTGAGGCAAAGTGTCATCAACAATCCACTTACCGTCACCGATATGCTGCGTAAACCAAAATGCATTTCTCGCAGCATCAGGCAGAGAAATACTACAAAGAAAATAAAGAAAGTTACCATACCAAGGGTATGTGTCAGCATAGAAATTCCAAAAAACGGAATCCAAATTTGCATAAATATATTTCCGCCGAATGGCATCAGAGCGGCATAAGTAAAATCAGGATTGATGAGACCTTTTCCCTGCATAGCTGCTTCCGCCCAATAAAGAGTATCCGTACAGTCAGAGTGAAACTCACCTTTTGCTGGGAAAAGGATATAGTACATCACAATCACTATACTACTCAAAAGCAACAGAAGTGGCCATATGTTCTGAAAAAGCTGATTGATTTTTTTCAGATTCTGCTTTTTCTTTGATAGCACATTTCCGCTCCAGATGGAAACGGGAGCTTCTTCTACTTCTACAGTCACTTCCCGTATGACAGAATCTATTTCATTCGGTTCTGTTATGGGCTTTTCCATTGGAACCGTATTTTTGAATACGTTATTTTGTTCCATTTGTCTCTCTCCTTCATTTTGGATATTCCATCTGTTCCGGTGTCCAATTTGCCAGTATCGTCTGCATTTCCTTTGCCATTTGCTTTGCACCAGATAGATCATGTGCCAGATAGTTACCGCATTCCTGCCGTTTGCTGCCCGGAATTTCCCCCTCAAATTGCAGGATAAATGCCAGCGTTTCCTGTACCAGCCGAATGGCATCTTTTTTGGACAACGTATCTCTAGTCAAAAAATAAAAGCCCGTCCGGCATCCCATTGGTCCCACATAAACAATGGCATCCGAATCCGATGTATTGCGTACATAGGTTGCAAATAAATGTTCAAATGTATGCAATGCATTGTTTTCTAAATAATCCTGTTCTGGGTTATTTGGTACTTTCATCCGAATATCATAGGTGATGACATCCCCATCTATTCTGGAAACATACATGCCTTGTTTTAACACATTATGATTTACAGTAAAACTTGCAATTGTTTTCATGTTATCCTTTTCGCTCCTTTTCTTTTTTATTTTTGAGATAGATAATTTGTAAGCCCCGCAGTAGTAATTTTTCATCCACAATCATTTTTCGCTTACAGCAAGGGACAATCACAGATGCAATCTCGCCCGTTACAATTGCCGTTACTGGCTGTTGCAACTCTGCTTCAATTTGTTCCAGCAATCCGTCTAATGAACAAGCCGTTCCATATAGCACACCACTTTTCATGCATTCAATGGTATTGCTGCCAATTCTCTTTTTCGGTTGCTCTAGTGCAATTTTGGGAAGCTGTGCAGTTTGTTGTGTCAAAGCCGCCAAGGAAACTTTCACACCCGGTAAAATCATACCGCCAATGTATTCTGATTTGGCATTGATCACAGAAATTGTGGTAGCAGTTCCCAAATCAATGACAGCAAGCGGAACTGGATATTGCTGCAAAGCAGCGACTGCTTCAACCACTAAATCACTGCCCAATTGTGCCGGATTGTCAATACAAATTTTTAAGCCAGTACGAATACCAGGTCCGACAATCATGACTTCTTTTTTTGTAATCATTTCCAATGCCTGTCGCACTGTATTAGTAGTAGAAGGTACGACAGAGGAAATAATACTGCCTTCCACTGATGTAATAGCAATGTGATAGATTTCTAGAATCAGTTTCAGCGAAACAGCATATTCCAATGCGGTTGCAGTCTGATTGGTAGAGATTCGCTCTACCAGCAGAATATTTTCTTCTTGAAAACATCCAATACTGATATTCGTGTTTCCAATGTCAATTGCGAGTACCATAACACCCTCCTTTTCTTTTCTATTATAGCAAAAAATAAACGCACCTGCAACTATTTTTTCAAAAAAGAAAGACCCACTCTTTTACAAGCAGGTCTTTCCCATAAATTTTATGAGGTACTCCCAAAATGATGATTACACTTATACGTTGAAAATCATTTCACTATATGCTGGTACTGGCCAGATTGCAGAAGGCAGAAGCACTTCCAATGCATCTACAGTATTTCGCAGTTCCTCCATTACTGGCAAAACAGTATCTCTATAAGCATTTGCCATTTCTTCCATGCAGGTCTTTGCTGCTGCCACAGCAGTAACCTCTTCCAGTTCTGCAGTTGCTTCGTATGCCTGCTTGGTCAAATCTGTTATTTTCTTGACCATTTCTGTTTCTACACACGCACAAACATCAATATTCTTCTTCACTGCAATCGCATCTGCCAACTCCTTGGAATAAGACAGACAAACTGGAATATACTTCTTCTTTGCCATATCAATCATGGTCAAAGATTCAATATTGATTGTCTTTGCATAACACTCCAGCAGAATCTCCACTCTTGCTTCTACTTCTGCCTTTGTAAAGATACCAAACTTTTCAAACAGCTTGACATTCTTCTCATCTGCATAGTGTGGTACACAATCTGCGGTGGTTCTGTAGTTTGGAAGACCTCTTCTCGCTGCCTCTTCTACCCATTCTTCAGAATAACCATCGCCATTGAAAATCACTCGTTTATGTTCCTTTACAATATCTGCCAACAGCTTTTTCAGTTCATCACGGAACTGCTCAGCGGATACGCCTTCCATTTTGTCTGCAATTTCAGACAACTCATTTGCAACAATTGTATTCAACATATGATTCGGACAAGCAATATTCTCAGAAGAACCAACCATTCTGAACTCAAATCGGTTACCAGTGAAAGCAAATGGAGAAGTTCTATTCCGGTCAGTGGAATCCTTCGGGAAATCTGGCAAAGCATCTACACCAATCTTAAAGGTCTTGGATTCGCTCACATAGGTACCACCAGATACCAGTGCATCCAGAACGCCCTGTAATTCTTCGCCCATGAAAATAGAAATAATTGCAGGCGGTGCTTCGTTGGCACCCAGTCTATGGTCATTTGCAGCAGATGCTGCACTGATTCGCAGCAAATCTGCATATTCATCTACACCCTTGATCACTGCACACAGGAACGTCAAGAACTGCAAATTCTCCATTGGTGTGCTGCCCGGATTCAACAGATTCTGTCCATCATTGGTGGCAATCGACCAGTTATTATGCTTACCGGAACCATTTACACCTTCAAACGGCTTTTCATGCAGCAGACAAACCAAACCATGCTTAATCGCCAGCTTCTTCATGACTTCCATTGCCAACTCGTTCTGATCAGTAGAGATATTAGTTGTGGAGAAAACCGGTGCCATTTCATGCTGCGCCGGTGCAACTTCATTATGCTTTGTAGTTGCAAATACCCCTAATTTCCACAACTTTTCATCCAATTCTGACATATAGTCCCGAATTCTCGGCTTCAGATTTGCAAAATACTGATCCTCCAATTCCTGTCCCTTTGGCGGCATTGCACCAAATAGCGTTCTGCCAGTCATGATTAAGTCTTCCCGCTTGTCATACATTTTCTTATCAATCAGGAAATATTCCTGTTCCGGTCCAACCGTAGAAGTAACTTTTGTTGCTGTTGTATTGCCAAACAAACGCAATACACGAATTGCTTGTTGACTCAGAGCATCCATGGAACGCAACAGCGGGGTTTTCTTATCCAAAATTTCACCTGTATAAGAAACAAATGCGGTTGGGATGTACAGAGAACCTTCCTTTACAAAACAGAAAGAAGTCGGATCCCATGCGGTATAGCCTCTTGCCGAACTGGTGGCACGCAAACCACCTGACGGGAAAGAAGAAGCATCTGGTTCCCCCTTTACCAACTCTTTACCAGAGAAATTCATAATTACCATGCCGTTATCTGTCGGGGTAATAAAAGAATCATGCTTTTCAGCTGTTGAACCTGTCATCGGCTGAAACCAATGTGTATAGTGTGTAGCACCGTGCTCAATTGCCCAGTCTTTCAATGCATTTGCTACAACATCCGCATAAGTCGGATCCAGCGGCACACCAAGCTTTCTGGTTTTCGTCAGTGCCTTATAAACTGTCTTTGGCAGTCTTGCCTTCATCACCTCATCATTAAAGACATCGCATGCAAAGAAATCCGCAACATTTTTTGACATGATAAATAACCTCCTAAAATAAAAAAGACGCTCGTAGAAAACTTTCCTCTCCTGCCGTCACGCATGTTATTTTATGACGATAACGAAAAGAGTGCACCAACGAAACGTCTTTGTTTCAGAAAATATTGACTTCATGCTCTTATGATACTGCAATTTCAGCTTTTTGTCAAGCGTTTTCAAAATTTGCGTCATCCAAAAAGAAAAATACCAAAATAAAAAACGATTTTTAAGTTTTTCAGCGATTTTTATTTTTTTATTCGGTTCCCAAAAAGAAGAAGTGAGAAAATTCCAATTTAAAACTGCAAAGGAATTGCTCGAATGGGCATTCCGTTTGCATCCATTCCAATCAACACCTGATCGGCATATTGCAACTGAACCACTGCTTCCCAACCCTGCACTTGTGAAGCAACATCCTCTGCTTCTACCAAATAAAATACTATCCGTTGTACATAATGACTGGATGCCTCATCATAAACCCACAGAGAAAGAGTACCATCTTCTGTCAATCCTGCAATGGTCGTTTGTTCTTCTTCCAAATCAAGCGAAAACAGCATTTTTACTTGTTCCAGTGGCAGCGACTCCCCTTCTGTTCCATCTGACTGTAAAAAATAAACGGTTCCATTGTGTAAATACAGCAAACGTTTTTTCTGATCCGGCAGGATTTGCTGTACTTGCTCCTGTACTTTTTCTTGTCCTGCACTAGAACCAATCGCCTCTACCCGATAAAGCACCTGTTCCAGCAGCTCATAACGATAATCTCCACAAACAATTGCATCCGCTGACAGAACAGGTTCCGTTTTACTGGGAACTACATCCGTCACTGTCGCTTGCTGTGTCAATACAGTTGTAGATGGTTTTGTGAAAAGATCTGTTTTGCTGGTTGTCTGCTGAAAAATAGTGACAATATGATGTTCTGGGAGAGATGACTGCTGTGGCTCTTTTCGGAAGAACAGAGCTGCTAATACAACAACTGCCAAACCAATTAGTGCAAGCAACAGAAACAAAATACGTCCATCTATTTTTCCAAATGCACTTCTTCGCTTTTCAGCAGCAGCTGCTGCTTTTTCTTCCTCTTCTGTATCAGAATCATAATAATATTTTGCAACAATGATTCGTTTTTCTTCGCTTTCGCCTGACAAAATCAAGTGGTTTGCTGCATGACATCCAATCAGCACCTCAGAATAAGCAAGCATTCTTTCTCGCATCTGCCGTTTACAAACCACAGCAAGTCGCTCAGCATCTGGATAGGATGGTATTGTTTCCAGCAAATCAATTGCTGCCTGCAATTCCTCCACACTATTTGCTTTCTCTTTCATAATCTCAGCTTGTTGATACTTTGCTTTTTTCTGATACTGTAAGATTTTCTCTCGAAATATAGGGTCAGCATGCTGCATCAATTCCGCATATTGCGTGGTCTTTTCCATTTCGCTGCCCGTTTTCAGCAAGTCTTCCTCACGGCGCACCTGAAGTTGTGCCATCATTTTTCCAAGATAGGCATTAGAATCGTTTGGTCTTTTTCGCAGAACCAAATCAAATTGTGCAGATGCCAGTTCCCAGTGTTCTGCCTCTAGACTGCGGAACCCGCTTTCTAATGCAAAATCAGATAACTCCTCTGGCAGTTCTGTACCTAGTTCCCGTTGACGTGCCTGCTCCAGCAAAGTGCCATCCGCCTCATAATAACACTTTTCTTCTGTTTCGGCAAACTGCAAGGCAGCCTGATAATCCGCATCTGCGAAAATAGGAATTTCCATCGGATTGGTACACTGCAAAAGGTATTCTTTTTTTCCTGTCCCTTGCAAATAGATCATACCATATCGACAGAGCAACCGCTGCCAATACCATTCACTTTCCTCAGCATTATTTTGCAGCAACTCTTCAATCTGTTGAAGGGCTACAGAAAATGCACCCTTTTGCCGCAAAGTACAAATTTCTGCATATTGTTTTTTCTGTTGCTGACTTCGGTAAAGCGGTAATGTTTGCTGTTTTCCGCAATGAGGACAAGTGGCAATGCGTGCGTCTTTTTCAACTTCTATTTCCCTTCCGCAGCATTTGCACATCTGCTGGATCATACCACACCTCCTGTGCATTTTTGTTTTCCATAATAGATGTATATGCAACCAGACAAATGCAGATGCAACAGTAGCCAACAGAGAATGATTTCAATTTTCAAAAACAATATTCCGTATCATCACTGCCTTGCATCTACACATATGCCATCTATTCTAATTTAAAATGTCCCTTTTATTATACTACATTCTACGAAAAACAGCAAGTATCCTTTTTCAATTTTTCAAGACTTTTTTGAAAAATTGCTATTTGGGTAAATTTTCAACTGATTTTTATGGAAAAGTTCCAGATAATGCTTACTTTTATCAGTATATTCC